>NZ_JBQQBZ010000025.1:0-117197 GCF_052245655.1 Streptomyces sp. 4N509B | reverse complement strand
GGTGAGGGGAGCCGTCGCGGCGGGTGGTCCTGGCGGCGGCGATCACCTTGGGGCGCAGGCCGTGGGCGAGGAGGACGGGCGTGGCGGCCGTGCCCCGGCTGGGCCAGGTGAGGACCGCCTCCGCGTCGGGCGCGTCGGGCACGTCGGGGTGAAAGGCGCCGGCCACGGCCCGGTCGAAGGCGGTCAGCAGCTCGTCGAGCGCGGCTGGCGGGGCGTCAGGGTGCGGGCGGGCGTGGAGCTGGTGCTGGTCGAGGGCGGTCCAGCAGGCCGCGAACGACTCCGGGTCGGCTCGGTGGCGGCGGTAGACGGCGCGGCTCCCGCCGTCCCTCGTGGTCAGCACGAGGTCCCCCGGCAGCGGCGCGGGCGCCGGCCAGGCAGCCGGCAGCAGTGGGTCGAGCGTCCGCGGCCAGCCCCGCCGCCTGAAGATCACGCGAGGCCGGCGACGTTCAGCAGGTACGCGGTCAGCGGCTCGTAGTACAGCGGGTTGGCCACGTGGTCGTCGAGCGGGACGCAGACGGAGAGGGTGCCCTCGGCCTCGGCGAGGAAGAGGGCCGGGTCGTTGCAGTCGGCGAATCCGATGGTGTCGATGCCGTGCTGGGCCGCGCAGCCCGCCCAGCCGTGGTCGGCCAGGACGAGGTCGGGCGGCGCCTCGCCCTCCTGGGGGAGGGCGGCGAGGATCTCCGCCATCGGAGCGGGGGAGTGGGTGTGCCAGAGCGTGGCACCCCGCTCGTACATCGCGACGCCCGCCATCTGCGCGACGACGCCCTCGTCCGCCGTCAGGCCGAGCGGGACGCGGACCAGTTCGCAGCCGGCGGCCCGCAGCGCCGCCGCCGTCTGGGCGTGGACGTCGAGCAGCCCGCCGGGGTGCCCGGTGGCGACGAGCACCCGCTGCTTGCCGGCGACGGCCTTGCGCAGCAGCACGGCGGCGCGGTCGAGGGCCTCGACGGTCAGCTCGGGGTCGATCGTGTCCTGCCCGCGGCGGTGCGCCGGGTCCCCGTCGACGCCGCACCGCTCGGCCATGACCGCCAGCACGTCCTGCTCGTCCGTCCACCGGTCGCCGAGCTCGACGCCCAGCCAGTAGTAGCGGTTGCCGTTGGCCAACTCACGGTAGTGCGCGAGGTTGTTCTCGCGTGGGGTGGCGACCTCGCCCGCGATCCGGGTGCGCAGCAGGTGTTCGATGAGCTCCGAACGGGTGGGGGCGGTGGTCGGCATACGCTCAGTATCGCCCGGAGGGGGCTATTCCGGTCCTTCTGTCGCCTAGCTGTGATCTCCTCGGGCCAGTGCTCGAAGCCGTGGCGGCGCGGCCGTCACGGGCAGGGACGCGGCCGCTACGGCAGCGTGAGAACGCGGGGTCCGTCGTGGGTGACGGCGACGGTGTGTTCGACGTGGGCGGCGCGGGAGGCGTCGTTGGTGCGCAGCGCCCAGCCGTCGGGGGCGGGGTGGAATCCGTCGTCCCCGCCGGAGAGCACCATCGGCTCGATGGCGAGCACCAGGCCGTGGCGGAGGGGGAAGCCGCGTCCGGGCCGGCCCTCGTTGGGCACGTCGGGGCTCTCGTGCATGCGCCGGCCGATGCCGTGGCCGCCGAAGCCCTGGGGGATGCCGTAGCCGGCGGCGCGGATGGTGCGGCCGATGGCGTGGGAGATGTCGCCGAGGCGCCCGCCGGGGCGGGCGGCGTCGATGCCGGCGGCGAGCGCCTCGTGGGCGACGTCCAACAGCCGCCGGTCGGCGGGGCTGGGCGCGCCGACGGTGACGCTGATGGCCGCGTCGCCGGTCCAGCCGTCGAGGTGGGCGCCGCAGTCGACGCTCAGCAGGTCGCCGTCGCGCAGCCGGTAGTCGTCGGGGATGGCGTGGACGATCGCGTCGTTGACGCTGGCGCAGATGACGGCGGGGAAGGGGGTCGGGGCGAAGGACGGGTGGTAGCCGAGGAAGGCGGGCGTGGCGCCCGCGTCGCGGATGACGCGGGCGGCCACCTCGTCCAGCTCCCGCAGCGACACCCCGGGCCGCACCGCGGCGCGCACGGCGGCGAGGGCCCGGCCCACGACGCGGCCCGCCTCGCGCATCGCGGCGAGGGCCGCGTCGTTCTTGATCTCCACCATGGGGCGCTCCGTTCTTCCAATTCTTATACCGGTTTGGGTCGCGATTACTATACCGGTCGGGGAGCGTTACTAGAATCACGGTCATGGTGCGGCAACCTCTCACCCCCGTGGAACGCGAACGCGGCCGGCAGCTCGGCCTCCTGCTGCGGCGGGCCCGTGGGGCGCGCAGCATGGTGCAGGTCGCCGCCGCGGCCGGGATCTCCGCCGAGACGCTGCGCAAGATCGAGACCGGCCGGGCGCCGACACCCGCCTTCTTCACGGTCGCCGCCCTCGCGGCGGCCCTCGACCTGTCGCTGGACGAGGTGGCCACCGCGTGCGGCCCCCCGCCGGAGGCGGCGGGAACGGCGACGACGGCGACGGGGATGGCGACGGGGATGGCGACGGCGGAGGACCGGGCCGACGCCGCCTGAGCCCCACGGTCCCTCGTGGCCGGCGAGGCGGCGTCGGGCGGTCCCGCCGTCGTCGCGTGACTCAGCCGTCGAGGCGGCGGAAGAGCGCCAGCCACTGCTCCGGGCTGACCAGGCCGACCGGCGCCCCCTCCGGGACCCCCGCCGCCCGCAGCGCCGCCCGGACGCGAGACGCCCGCCGCGGCCCCCGGGCGAGCGTGGCGGCCAGACAGCCGCCGACGCCCGTGAAGCCCTCCTCGACGACCGCGCGGTACGCGGCGAGCCGCCCGCGCGGCAGCAGCGGCGTCGGGCGACGCGCGAGCCGCAGCACGGCCGAGTCGCAGCGCGGCACGGGCGTGAACAGCTCGCGCCGCACGCGCGGCCCGAGCCGCCACTCCCACTCCGGCCAGTGCCGCACGGTCTGGAGCGTCCAGCGCCCGTAGTCGCCGGTCTGCCGGCGCGCGTACTCCCACTGCGTCAGCAGCGTCGCCGAGGTCAGCCCCGGTGCGGTCAGACACCAGCGCACGATGGCGGAGGTGCGGGCGTAGGGGATGTTGCCGACGACGGCGAACGCCGCGCCGCCGCCCGGTGCCCGCGCCCGCAGGAAGTCGCCGGCGACGACGCGGACGTTGCGCGTCGGGCCCAGGCGGCGCGGCAGGCGGGCGGCGAGCGCCGGATCGAGCTCGTAGGCGACGACGTGGCGGGCGCTGCGCGCCAGCACCCGGGTCAGCGTGCCCTCGCCGGCGCCCGGCTCCAGCACCAGGTCGGCGGGGCCGACCCCGGAGGCGCGCACGAGGGCGCGCAGCGCGGCGGGGTCACGGAGGAAGTTCTGGGAGAGGGTCTTGCGGCGGCGTGCCACGGTGGGGTCCTCGACTCTCGTACGAGGACAGGCCGGCCAGCGGTAGGGGTGGTCCGGGCCCGTCCGGTCGGAAACGACACGGACCGGCCCCGGTACGCGGGGTCGCCGAGCGAGGGCCCCGGGCAGGCCGGCGAGGGACGCGCGGAGGAGTCCGTCGACGGCCGGGAAACGTCCGGCCACGGAGTACGCGGCCGGGGACGACCCGGGGAGAAGGGGCGCCTGGGCGGGTCCTAGCGGACCGGAGCCGGGCGCCGAACGCGCGGGCGGTACGTCTGGAGCGGAGCCCAGACGGCGACCGGCCGCGCGTCGACGCGCGCGCCCAGGTCAGTCATCGTCGCCGTGCATGCCACGGGTCGAGACCCTACGAACGGGGCCGGGGCGACCACAAGCCGTTTTCCGCGCGCCCCGCGCCCCGGCCCGCGCCCCTGCCCACGGCCGTGTCCCGGCCGGCGGCCCGCCGCCACCCGACGGGATGAAAACCGAAGGCCCGAGCGTTACGGACACGGCATGCTGAGAAGCGGCGCGAGCCCCCGCGCGGGAGCCGCACGGCAGCGGCTCGGGCACGGGCGCGGAGGTTCGGGCGTCGCAGCTCTCAGGGGACGCGGACGGCGGGAGGCACGTTGGTGGCGGCATCGGGCACCGGGACGGGGCGCGGGACGGGGACCGGTTCCGGCGACGGGACCGGGAGCGGGACCGAGAGCGGGACGACGGCCGGGACGGCGGCGGAGACACGGGCCGACGCCGGCTGGGTGCGGCGGCTCGCCGCGTACTGCTGGCGCTACCGCCGCGACGTCGTGCTCTCGCTCGGCGCCTCACTCCTCGGCATGGGCGTGATGGCCCTGATACCGCTGATCATCAAGGTCGTCATCGACGACGTGATCATCGGCGAGGAGGGCGGGCTCCCGCTGTGGATCGGCCTGCTCGTCGCCGCCGCGGTCGTCGTCTACGTCCTGACGTACATCCGCCGGTACTACGGCGGGCGCCTCGGCATCGACGTCCAACACGACCTGCGCACCGAGATGTTCCGCAGCATCACCCGGCTGGACGGCCGCCGCCAGGACCAGCTCTCCACGGGACAGGTCGTCGGCCGCGCCACCAGCGACCTCCAGTTCGTGCAGGGCCTGCTGTTCATGATGCCGATGACCATCGGCAACCTCATGCTCTTCGCGGTCTCCCTCGTCGTGATGGTGACCCTCTCCCCGCCGCTGACCCTCGTCGCGCTCGCCGTCGCGCCCGCCCTCTGGCTGATCGCCCGCCGCAGCCGCACCCGCCTCTTCCCCGCCACCTGGTACGCGCAGGGGCAGGCCGGCGCCGTCGCCGGGGTCGTCGACGGGGCCGTCAGCGGGGTGCGCGTCGTCAAGGGCTTCGGGCAGGAGGAGCAGGAGACGGCGAAGCTCCGCGCCGTCAGCCGCACCCTCTTCGGCGCCCGCATGCGGACCGTCCGCCTCAACGCGCTCTACACTCCGGCGCTCCAGGCCGTGCCCTCCCTCGGGCAGGTCGCGATGCTGGCGCTCGGCGGCTGGATGGCGACCCGGGGCGAGATCACGCTGGGCACCTTCGTGGCGTTCTCCACCTACCTCGCGCAGCTCGTGGGCCCGGTGCGGATGCTCACCATGATCCTCACGATGGGCCAGCAGGCGCGCGCCAGCGTCGAGCGGGTGCTGGAGCTGATCGACACCAGGCCGGAGATCAGCGAGGCGCCCGGCGCGTACGAGCTGCCGGCCGACGCCGCCGCGACCGTCGAGTTCGACCGCGTCAGCTTCGGCTACGGCGAGGGCAGGGCGCGCCACAGGGGCGGCGGAGCCGGGGACGGACTCGTGCTGCGGGAGCTGTCCCTGCGGATCGAACAGGGCGAGACCCTGGCCGTCGTCGGCCCCTCGGGCAGTGGCAAGTCCACGGTCTCGCTGCTGCTGCCGCGCTTCTACGACCCCGACGCCGGCACGATACGCGTCGGCGGCCACGACATCAGGGAGCTGAGCTACGGCTCGCTCCGCAGCGCCATCGGCCTCGTCCCCGAGGACAGCTTCCTCTTCTCCGACACCATCCGCGCCAACCTCGCCTACGGCCACCCCGAGGCCACGGACGAGCAGGTCAGGGCGGCGGCGCGAGCCGCGCAGGCGGATCGTTTCATCGAGGAGCTGCCCGACGGCTACGACACGGTCATCGGCGAACAGGGGCTGACGCTCTCCGGCGGCCAGCGGCAGCGCGTCGCCCTGGCCCGCGCGATCCTCACCAACCCCCGGCTGCTCGTGCTGGACGACGCCACCTCGGCCGTGGACGCCCGCGTCGAGCACGAGATCCACGGCGCGCTCCGCTCGGTGATGGCCGAGCGGACCACGCTGCTGATCGCCCACCGCCTCTCGACCCTCCAGCTGGCCGACCGCATCGCCGTGCTGGAGGCCGGGCGGCTGGTGGACACCGGCACCCACGAGGAGCTGGTGGCGCGCTGCCCGCTCTACCGCAGGCTGCTGGCGGACCCGGAGGAGCTCGGCGGCGTCGAGCGCGACCCGGCCGGGCTCGTGGTGGGGGAGGGCGGTGCCGGAGGCGAGGACCGGAACGGGAGCCGGGGTGAGGACCGGGGCGGGAGCCGGAACGGGAGCCGAGGCGAGGGCCGGGGTGGGGGCGCCCGAACGGACGCCCGAACGAACGCCCTCGGCGGCGGCCACGCCGTCGCCGGCCGTTCCGCCCGCCTTCCGGCCGACGGCCCCGCCCGCGTCGACGGCGTCACCCCCGAGCTGTGGGTGCGCGAGACGAGCGAGGAGGACGACCCGGCGACGGGCACGCCGCGCGTCCCCGCGGCCGCCGCCGTCGGGCCCACGTTCTCCGCCGTCGGCACCGCCGCCCCCACGCCCGAGCTGCTGGCCCAGGTCGCCGCCCTGCCGCCGGCCACCGACACCCCCGACATCGACGAGGAGGCCGCCGCCCGCCCGGAGCGCGAGTTCGGCCTGCGCCGCCTGCTGGCGGGCCTCGGTGTCCCTCTCGCGCTCGCGCTGCTGCTCGTCGTCGCCGACGCCGCCGCCTCCCTCCTCCTGCCGATCCTGATCCGGCACGGCATCGACGAGGGCGTGCAACAGGCCGCGCTCGGCGCCGTCCTCACGGCCGCCGGGCTCGCGCTGCTCGTGGTCCTCACCCAGTGGGTGGCGCAGTGGGGCGCCACCCGGGCCGTGGGCCGCACCGGCGAACGCGCCCTGTACACGCTGCGCGTGAAGATCTTCGCCCACCTCCAGCGGCTCGGCCTCGACTACTACGAACGCGAGCTCGCCGGCCGCGTCATGACCCGCATGACCACCGACGTGGACGCGCTCACCACCTTCCTCCAGACCGGCCTCGTGCAGGCCCTGGTGGCGCTGCTGACGTTCTTCGGGATCATGGTCGTGCTGCTGGTGATCGACCTGGCGATGGCCCTGGTGGTGCTCGCGACCCTGGTGCCGCTGGTCCTCGGCACGGTCGTCTTCCGCCGCCACAGCGTCCGCGCCTACGAGCTGGCGCGCGAGCGCGTCGGCGGCGTCAACGCCCACCTCCAGGAGTCGGTCGCCGGCCTGCGGATGGTGCAGGCCTTCCGGCGGGAGGCCGACGGCTACGAGCGCTTCGCCGCCCGCTCCGACGGCTACCGCCAGGCCCGTGTCCACGGCCAGTGGCTGATCTCGGTCTACTTCCCCTTCGTGCAGCTGCTGGCGAGCCTCGCCACGGCGGGCGTGCTGGTCCTCGGCGCCGGACGCGTCGGCGACGGCACCCTGACGGCGGGCGCGCTGGTGGCGTACCTGCTGTACATCGAGCTGTTCTTCGCGCCCGTGCAGCAGCTGTCGCAGGTCTTCGACGGCTACCAGCAGGCGGTGGTGTCGCTGCGCCGCGTGCAGGAGCTGCTGCGCGAGCCCACGACGACGCCGCCGGCCGCCGACCCGGTGCCGGTGAAGGGCCCGCTGCGCGGCGAGCTCACCTTCGACGAGGTCCACTTCTCCTACGGCGCGGACGGCGACAGCGTCAACGGCGACGGCGACAGCAAGGGCGACGGCGGCGGGAGGAGCGGTGGCGAGAAGGAGGCCGCGCTCGCGGGCGTGAGCCTCACCATCCCCGCCGGCCAGACCGTGGCGTTCGTCGGCGAGACCGGCGCGGGCAAGTCCACACTCGTCAAGCTCGTCGCCCGGTTCCACGACCCCACCTCGGGCGCGGTGCGGGTGGACGGCACCGACCTGCGCGCGCTCGACCTGGCCGGGTACCGGCACCGGCTCGGCGTCGTGCCGCAGGAGGCGTACCTCTTCCCCGGCACCGTCCGCGACGCCATCGCCTACGGCCGGCCGGACGCGAGCGACGCCGAGGTGGAGGCCGCCGCCCGAGCCGTCGGGGCGCACCCGATGATCGCCGCGCTGCCCGGCGGCTACCTCGCGCCCGTCGCGGAGCGGGGCCGGAACCTCTCGGCCGGACAGCGGCAGCTGATCGCGCTGGCGCGGGCGGAGCTGGTCCAGCCCGACATCCTGCTGCTGGACGAGGCGACCGCCGCCCTCGACCTGGCCACGGAGGCGCTGGTCAACCAGGCCACCGACCGCCTCGCCGTGCGCCGCACCACCCTCGTCGTCGCGCACCGCCTCACCACCGCGGCCCGCGCCGACCGCATCGTGGTCCTCGACCACGGCCGGGTCGTGGAGGACGGCACGCACGAGGAGCTGGTGGCGGCGGGCGGGACCTACGCGGAGCTGTGGCGGACCTACGCGGGCGAGCCCGTCGGGGTCTGAGCCAGCACCGCCCGGGGCTCGGGCGGTGCCGCGGGGGAGGGCCCGTGGGCGGGCCCGGGTGGGGCGCCGGGCCGCGGGCCGTCGGTGACGGCGCCCCGCTCGGTGCCACGGCCGGCGCCGTGCGCCCGCATGTCCCCCTGCCCGTCCCCGCGCCCGGCGCCGTGCTCCCGCAGGTGCGAGGGACGCGGGTGGGCCGCGAGGTCCCGCAGCCACGCCTCCGTGCTCAGCGCGCACTCCAGCTCCGTCACCCCGCCGCCGTAGAGCCCGGGGTTCTCCAGGGTGCGGCGGAACTCGTCCGCGTCGGCGATCCCGGCCGCCACCAGGTGGGAGTCCTCGGCCCACGCCGCGAGCCGCCGCCGCTGCGCCAGCAGGCCGCCGAGCCACTCCTCGCCGGGATGGTCGCGCGAGCGGCGGTGCAGGACCGTCGGGGGAACGACGCCGCGCAGGGCGGCGACCAGCAGCGGCTGGTGGGCGTCGGGCCTGGCCGCCTCGTGGGGGCGCGCCCGCAGCGCCGCGTCGATCACCGCGTCGTCGCAGAACGGCGCCTCGGCCCTCCGCGCGAGCAGCTCCCCGGCGGCCGTGCCGACCCGCCGGACCTGCTGGACCCAGGCCGGCGCGCGCTCGGCGGCGGAAGCGTCGCCGCCGGTGCCGCCGGTGCCGCCGGTGCCGCCGGTGCCGGTGGTGTCGCGGGTGTCGTGCGTGGGGGCGTCCGCCACCTCGCGCAGCAGCGCGGCGAGCAGCTCCTGCGCCTGGGCGCTGGCCCACGGCGGCAGCCACCGCCCCCGCCCGTCACCTCCGTCCCCGGCCGCCTCGAAGGACGCCGTCACGGGCGTCTCGCGCCCCAGCAGGGCGGCGGCCGTGACGCGCAACGGCCGCCGGTCGCGGCGTCCGACCGGAGCGCTGGGGCGTGGCCGCGGGCGCGGCTGGCGCAGCAACGACGCCGGGAGTCCGCTGGGCGGCGGCGTGGCCACCTGGTACCCGCCGTGGCCCGCGAGCCGGCGCCCTCCGGCGCCGTGGTGGCGCAGCTCCCGGTCGACCCGCGCCTGGAGCGCCCGGTCGCGCAGCGCGGTGGCGGGCTGGTCGCCCGGCTCCCGGCGCCGCTCGATGCCGGCGAAGTAGGAGGGAAGGGCGGCGGGCGGGAAGGTCAGGTGGACGAGGAACGCGCTGCCCGGCAGCAACTCGGCGGCCATCTCCGCGTAGTGGGCGTCCTCGTTGCCGGCGGCGGACCAGCTCAGGGTGGCCGCCACCAGCCGGGCGCCGGCCTCGGCGGCGAGGAAACACAGCGCGGTGGAGGCCAGGCCGCCGGAGAGGTCCGCGCCCCAGGTCTCGCCCGCGCTCACGCGCGCGGCGACCGCGCCGCGCAGCGCCCGACGCAGCGGGCCCGCCGCCGTCTCGACGGGCAGCTCGGCGGGCGGTGGCCGCCACCACGGCGTGACCAGGCCCTCGCCGTCGCGCCCGAGCCGCAGGGCGTGCCCCGGCGGCACGGCCGAGACCTCCCGCCACATCGCCGCGCCGCGCAGCGCGTGGGGGAGGGCGGGGCTCAGCCGGGCGGCGAGCCGGGCCGGGTCGGGGCGCGCGCCGGTCAGCCAGGCGAGGGTGCGGGCGCGGTCGGCCGCCACGGCGACGCCGTCGACGCGGGCGTGGTACAGGCGCCGGTCCCCGGCGTTGGTGCCACGGGCGTAGACCTCGCCGTCGACCGAGGCCAGCAGGTGGAAGCTGCCGGCCACGCCCTCGGCGACGGCCTCGACGTCGGTGGCCGACCGCACCGAGCGGGCGCGGAGCGCCAGCAGCGGGGAGGTCAGCGCGTGGTGCCCGACCAGCACGAGCCGGGGGCCGGGGGCCTCGTCCCGCGGGGCCGTCGCGGCCCGCTCGCCGCTCTCGCCGCCCGCCCAGCAGCCGAGCAGCCACGGGCGTCCCGAGAGGTGGCGGACGGTGTGGCAGGCGTAGGGCGCCAGGCGCTCCGCGAGGGCGGGCGCCGCCTCGTGGTCGGGCAGGACCACGAACCAACGCCCGCCACAGGGCAGGGAGGTCACCGGCTGATCACCGGAAGGAGGTGGGCGGGGTCCGACGGCGTCGCGTGCGTGTCGTGACCCATCCCGACCCCCTCAAGGGTGTGCTGATCAACGTGCACTGGCACGAGGACGCTACTCCTGGACCGGAAGGTTTTCGGGGCGATGAATCGTATCAACGCCCGTGGCGTGACGCGACGTTGACCGGAAATTCCTGAAAGCTTCAACGCCAGGGGGGTTGTGGGGCGCGCGGCGGCTCAACTGACCAGGACGCCACCGCCGTTGGCGGCATCGGCCCGCCCGGCCCACCAGCCCGCGACCGACGCATTCCGGTCGTCGTGCCGCCCCCGTCAGCGGCGCCTCACCGTGGGCGCGTCAGGCGGGCGAGATGGGTGTCGACCGTCTGGAGCCGGCCGCCCGGCGGGGACTCGTCCCCGTCCCACCAGTGGATCGCGGCGATCTCCTCGTTCGGCGCGAAGGGGCTGACCTCCGCCATCTCCACGTCGTACACCGCGCCGTGGAGGACGCGCCGGTTCGGCAGCGCCGTCAGCGCGTACCCGGCGAAGCCCAGCGCCTCCGGGCCGACGCGCTGCCCCGCCTCCTCCCACAACTCCCGCGCCGCCGCCTCGCGCGGCGTCTCCCCGGGCTCGATCCCGCCCCCCGGCAGCTCCCAGCAGTCCCGGCCCCGCACCCGCACGAGCAGCAGCCGCCCCGCTCGCCACGCCACCACCAGCGCGTAGCCCACGGGGGCGCCGGCGGGGCGCGTCCCCTCCGGCAGCCGCTCGAACGCCAGCAGCTCCATGCCCAACGGCCCGGTGGCCAGCGGGGGCCGCGCCTGCGCTTCCGTCATGCCCCCGAGGCTAACGGGACCAGCGCCGTGGCACCCGGCGGCCTGGCGGCCCTACGAGGCCCCGGCGGCGTCCGACGACGCCCGCCACCACAGCGCCGTGGCCAGCACGGCCACCACGCCGCAGGCCAGGAACGGCGCGTCGAGCCCGCCGCCGCGCGCCAGCAGCCCGCCGGCCAGCGCGCCCAGCGCCGTGGCGCCGAGCGTCAGGGTCCGCGCGGCGGCCGTCACCCGGCCCAACAGCGCGTCGGGCACGGCCCGCTGCCGCAGCGAGACGGCGCAGACGTTGAGCACGGCGAACGAGCCGCTGGTGACGACGGTGACCGCCACCGCCACCCCGAGGTGCGCGGCGGGCACCAGCAGCGCCGGGACGCCGGCCGTGATCCCGAGCGCCCACGCCAGCACCGCGCGGTGACGCCGCCCGGCGACCAGCCGGTCCGCCAGCAGTGAGCCGAGGACGCCGCCCACCGCGCCGCAGGCCAGCAGCGCGCCGAAGCCGCCCGCGCCGAGACCCAGCTCCTCCCGCGCGTAGAGCACGAAGATCGCGAACCACGCGGCGTCGGCCGCCGCCACGGCCGCGACCGAGGCCACCAGCGCCCGCAGCATCCGCTGCCCGCCGAGCCAGCGCAGACCCGCGCGGACCCCGTCGCCGACAGGCGAGGTCGCCGCGAGGGCCCCGGCCGGACGGGCCAGGCTCAGCGGCAGCGAGAGCACGAGCATCGCCGCGAGCGCCAGCGCGGCGCCGTTGGCGGCGAACGGGAGGGCGGCGCCCGCCGCGAACAGCGCCGCGCCGACGGGCGGGCCCACGAACTCGTTGCCCACCACCTCGCCCGCCACCAGCCGGCCGTTGGCCCGCTCCAGCCGCTCGGGCGTGCCCAGCAGGCGCGGCAGGGCGGCCTGCGCGGCGGTGTCGCGCACGGTCTCCGCGATCCCGAGGAGGAACGCGCAGCCGGCCACGACCCACACGCCCGAGCCGGCCCCAGGACCGCCGCTCGCGTCGAGCCAGCCGAGCGCCAGCGCCGCCACCAGCAGCCCCAGCACCACCGCCCGGCCCGCGTCGGCCCCGACGATCAACGCCCGCGCGCCGCGCCGGTCGGCGAGCGCGCCCGCCCACAGGCCCGTCACCAGCCACGGCAGCGTCTGCGCCGCCGCCACCGCCCCCACCGCCAGCGCGTCGTCCGTCAGCGCCGCCGCCAGCAGCGGGAACGCGGCGGCCCTGATGCCGTCGCCGACGTTCGCCAGCACCGCCGCGCCCCAGAACCGCCAGAAGGGGCCGCCGAGTCGTCGTTCCTCCGTCACGGGGTCAGCGTGCCACGCCCGCCACCTCGAAGGTGTGCAGGGACGTCGCCCCGAGCTGGGTCGTGAAGCGGCCCCCCGACAACTGGACGTCGGTGCGCGGGGCGTAGCGGGCGTCACCGGTGTCGGTGACCCGGTGCGCCACCCCGCTGCCGTCCGACGGCAGCGTGCCGAAGGCCGACAGGTCCACCGTCAGCTCCTGCGTGCCGCTGCCGAGGTTGGCCGCGACCACCACCAGTCGCCGCCCCGCCTCGTCGTGCGCCGCGACGACCCCGTCCACGCCGGTGTCGATCATCCGCATGCCCGGCCTGATGTGGCGGGTGAACTGTGCGAGGAAGGAGAACTTCCGCTGGACCTGGAGCAGCCGCCCGGCGCCCGGGTCGAAGGAGATCGCCGCCCAGCCGGGGCTCTCGTCGAGCACCTGCCAGAACTGCCAGGCGTCGGGCCGCAGCAGGCGCAGGTCGAGCAGGAGGTTGCGCACCATCGACACGCCGGTGCCGTCGCTGTCGCCGTACTCCGAGTTCCACAGGCCCTTGCCGGCCGCGCGGACCTCCTGGCGCAGCGTGTCGCGCGGGCCGCTGGAGCCCTGGTACCCGTGGACGTTGACGCGGTCGACGCGGTCGCGGCTGGCCTGGGAGTAGGCGCGCCAGGTGCTCAACGCCGCGTCGTAGCTGGTCTCGTCGGAGGCGGCGATCGCCGTGCCGGAAAGCCCCCGGCGGTCGAGTTCGGTGCGGAGGTGGGCGAGGACCTCCTCCTGCGTGGAGACGTCGAAGTGGCAGCCCTCCTGGCGGCCGGTCGCGCCCCAGTAGTCGGAGGTGCCCTCGTTGAACGCCTCGACGGAGACGAACGGCACGCCCCAGCGCTCGGGGGACTGGCGGGCCACCTCGGCGAGGTAGACGGCGAACTGGCGGTAGTTCCAGGGCTGGAGGTTGTCCTCGGCGGAGTTGTTCGCGCCGGCCGGGTTGTGGTTCAGGCACATCCACCACATCGGCGAGTTCGAGAACAGCTCGATCCTGGCGCCGCGTTCGTGGGCCATCGTCATCATCGCCCGCTGGCGCGCGTCGGCCGACCAGACCCAGGAGCTGGAGGTGGGGTCCTCGCTGGCCCAGTCCTGCCAGTAGCCCTCGATCTGCTTGAACGGCTGCATGTTCGGCGAGACCACCATCGACTCGCCGTTGTAGGTGTTCCAGCTGCACGCGCCCAGGTTGTAGCGGGCGAGGTTCATGCCGAGGCCGGGCAGTGGGGTGCCGAGGACGGTGACGGTGTCCGTGGTGAAGAACAGGTCGGCCAGGCTCTCGTCCTCACCCATCACGTTGGCCCACCAGGCCAGCGAGGTGCCCCAGCCCTCCCACGTCCCCCAGGCCGCGCCGGGCTGGACCGTCACGGTGGTGGCCCGCGCGGTGCCCGGCAGCAGCGGCACCAGGAGCCCGGAGGCGGCGGCGGTCCCGGTGGCGGCGAGCAGTGTCCTGCGTTTCATCAGGTCCTCCCAGGCCGGTCGTCCACCGGCTGTAGGCATCGACTTGAAACGTTCAAGCGCAGCAGTGCCGCCAAGCTCCCACTCCGCGCCGACACGGGTCAAGGCCGCCTCGGGACCCGCGTCGGTCACCAGCCGACACCGCTCGGAGGACCCGGGCGCCGAGACCGGGCCGCCCCCGGAGGAGTGCCCGGCTCGCGCACTGGCAGGGGGCCGTCAGCAGGCTGACGACCCCCTCGTGGTGAACGGGGCAGGTGAGGCGGACCTCAGGCCGGGGTCACCGCGGGTGCCGTGCGCGGGTCACCCGATGATGGGGAAGTTGTTGAGCTGCCTGAGGGACCAGCTCTGGTTCGCGGTGTTCCACTCGTCGTCCCGGGAGATGCAGGTCCACTGCTGCAGGACGCCCTGCTGGCCGGGTCTGCCGGACGGAGCGGCCACGTCCAGGCACATGCCGGTGTACCGGTTCCTGATGATCATGGTCGTGGGGAAGCACTGGGTGCAGTCCGGCCGTGCCCAGTCGATCGACCACTCGGCCGGCTCGTAGCCGGCGCCGCAGGCGGGGTACTGGATGATCTGCGTGCCGTTGTCGTAGTACCCCGCACGCCAGTCGAGCATGAGGCACTGGCCGGAGTGGCGAGCCTTGATACGGAAGAACCCGTTGCCGCTGTCGAGGAGTTCGTACTCCTGCGAGGTGCTGGTGTTGTCCGGCCACAGGAAGACACCGGTGTGGGCTTCGGTCGACGCCCACATGACGTCGGCGCGCAGCCCGGTGTGGGTGTTCACGAGCTCGAAGCGGGTGGGTTCGGCCGCCTGGGCGGGGGTGGGGGCGATCGTCGCGACGACGGCGAACGCCAGGGCCAGCGCCGTCGCCGCCGAGAGGAGTCGCGGACGTCTGCGCTTGGCCGGCATCGGCGGTGGGGCCGATGCCGTGGTCCTGTCGGGGCGCTTGCGCCGTGAGGTGAATGCTGGCCGCATGTTGTTTCCTCCGTGAGTTTCCCTGAATCGGCGTCCCGCCGTCGTCGGGTCACCGGCTCGATGGACCGTCGGTTCTGTTGGTTCGTCGGTTCTGTTGGTTCGTCGGTTCTGTTGGTTCGTCGGTTTCGTTGGTTCGTCGGTTTCGTTGGTTCGTCGGTTTCGTTGGTTCGTCGGTTTCGTTGGGTCGTCTGTTTCGTCTCCCGCCGGACGTTCCGTTTCCGTGAAACGCCGGCGGCGCCGACGCCGACGCGATCGTGCGAAGGCGAGCCACCTCTCACGAGGTCACCCGGTCGGTCCGCCCGGGTGTCGTCACCATGGCATCGCCGCCTGTTCAACGACCTTGCGGCGACCTTGCGGACCAGCCAGCATGAGGACTCGCGACGCGTTCACGCGCTGCCGATCGCTTGGAGGCGTAGGGAATGTCGTCCGTTGGGTGAGATGGAAGTGCGGTCGGCGGGCCGGTCGCTGGCCGCCGTGGCCGTGGTCGTCCTGCCCGTGGTGACGGGGTCGGTCCACCTCTCCCCGGCGCGACGGGGGCGACGGGGGCGACGTGTCACCGGAGACGTCGGTCGAACGGGCGCGGGAACTCCTCGCCGCCGCCGAGGAGTACGACCGGGAGGGGCGCGTCCGGGACGCGCGGGCGAGGGTCGTCGACGCGGTGCGCCTGTGGGGCGAGCTCATCGCGCTGGACCCGGAACGGAACGCTCCGCCGCTCGCCTTCGACGTCATCCGGGCACTGGGCAGAGCCGGCGTGGACTTCAGTGTCCCCGCGTGCCGCGTTACGCGGCTGGCTCGCCAATCCGGTCCCCACGCCCTACCCGGCGATATCCCAGGTGATTCCGCTGCGGGACCGGCAGTTCAGGGCGCCGGTCTTCCTCGACGTCGTCGTCTGGAACTACGAGCACACGCCGAACGTCACCTCTCCCCGTGACGTCGGGGACGCGAATCTCGAGGTGTTGCGGGAAGCCGTTCTCGAGAACACGAGAAAGCGTTACGGAACGGGGGAGACGAGTTTCGATCCGCTCCTCACGCCGTGATTCCTCTGAGCGCCGAGTTACCGAAGTCCCGGAAGTTTCCCGAGCCGCCGAGCGCCCGACCTCCGATTCCCGGGTGCGTGGCGCCGTCGAGGAGAAAACGCGTCATCGCCGCTCGCCGTCGCGTGGCCGCTCACGGCACCGGGCGGGCGTGCGTCTCACTCGCGCGTGAAGCTGTCCACCATGCCGCCCCACGCCTCCCCGTCCCAGGAGATCACCAGGTGTGAGCCGTCCTCGGACAGCTCGACGTCACCGGCCGAACGGGCCGGGTCCTCGGGGTCGCAGGCGAGCTCGACGCGGGTCGTGCCGCCCGCCTCGGAGAGCGTCCCCGGGCAGCTCAGCGGGCCGGTCGTGGAGACCTCCCCGCCCGTGACGGTGATCGTCTCGATGTCGTTCCCGTCCACGATCGACACCCAGCTGCCGTCCATGCCCGAGGCCGCCGCCTCCTGCTCCTCCCCGGCGCCGGTGTCCTCGCCGGCCCCGGCGGCCTCGTCCTCCTCCGGCTGGTCTCCGGCCGCGTCCCCGGCGGGATCCTCGTCCGCCGCCTCGGGCGACTGCCGCGCCGCCTCGCTCGTGCCGCCGTCGCCCCCCTCACCGCCGTCGCCGCCGTCGTCGCTCCCGCATCCGGTGAGCCCGGTCAACGCCACGGCGGCGACCGCCGCCACCCCCAGAACCCGAGCGGCCAGTGCCCTACGCATCGTGTGCGTTCCCCTCCTCGACGTGCCTTCCAAGATCAACGGCCGGAGGTTATCGCACGTGCCCGGACACCTCTCCGGGGGCCGCGTCCCAGGGGAGGCGCCCCACGGGTCCACCGAGGAGGAGTTCCACCGCGGCGTCCGGTCCGCACGGTCACACGCGGCGCACGCCGCGGGAGGAACTCGTCACCGGACCCCCCCGGACGGCTGGGCCCGTCCCGTGCCCACGCCGTCGCCCCGTGCCCGCGCTCGGTCAGCCCGCGGCCGGCGGCGGGGCCGTGGAGGCGCGGGCGATGAGGGAGCCGGTGCAGGTCGCGACGCCGCCGGACGGCGCCTCGTCGCGGCCGAGGGCCAGGCGCGCGGCCCGGGTGCCGGCCTCCGTCAGCGGCAGCCGCACCGTCGTCAACGCGGGGGCGGCGTCCGCCGCGAACGGCAGGTCGTCGAAGCCCGTCACCGAGACGTCCTGCGGAATGCGCACGCCCCGCTCCCGCAGCGCCGCGCAGACGCCGAGCGCCACCGTGTCGTTGGCGGCGACGATCGCGGTCAGGTCCGGCTCGCGGCGCAGCAGTTCCAGCGCGCCGTCGTACCCGGAGGCCCGGTCGTAGTGGCCGTGGACGGTGAGCCGTTCCGCGTCGCCGGCCAGGCCGGCCTCGGCGAGGGCGGCGCGGTGGCCCTCCAGGCGGTGGCGGGTGGTGGTGCGGGCGGCGGGCCCGCCCAGGTACCCCAGGCGGCGGTGGCCGAGGGTCAGCAGGTGCGCGGTGAGCTGTCGGGCGCCGCCGCGGTTGTCGAACGTGACGGCGACCGGGCCCGGTTCCGGCTCGCCCTGCTGCCGGTCGGCCGCCTGCTCGGGGCCCGTCTCCCGCAGCGGCGGCCTGCCGCACAGCACGACCCGCCCGCCGGCCGCCTCGAGGCGTCGGATGCGGGTGGCGAGGGCGGCGATGTGGTGGGGGTCCTCCGTGGTGCCGCCGGTGAGGACGACGGCGGCGGCGCGTTGGCGCTGGAGGAGCGTGAGATAGGTGAGCTCGCGCTCCGGGGAGCCTCCCGTGTTACAGACCACGGCGAGTTTCTGTTGGGCGCGGCCGCCCGGTGCGTCGGTGGGGCCGAGCTCGGTCTGGACGGCGGAGGCGATGATCCCGAAGAACGGGTCGGCCACGTCGTTGACCAGCACGCCCACGAGGTCGGAGGTGGCGGCGGCCAGGGCGCTGGCAGGGCCGTTGACCACGTACTCCAGCTCCTCGACGGCCTGTAGAACGCGGCGGCGGGTGGGCCCGGCCACGGGGTAGTTTCCGTTCAGTACACGCGACACGGTCGCCGCGGAGACCCCCGCTCGGGCCGCCACATCGGCAAGCGTTACTGACATGCTCAGCTCCCACACTTGTCCCAGCCAGTGGGGAGAGGTTAGCTTCTCTCTGTCTAGAAAGCGCTTACTACGGCTATGCCGAGCGCAGCCCGAGCCAGAAGGGGAACGCGCGCATGACGCACGCCCAGCGCAGAACCGTCCGTATCGCCATGAACGGCGTCACCGGTCGGATGGGTTACCGCCAGCACCTGGTCCGCTCCATCCTCGCCATCCGCGAGGAGGGCGGCCTCGACCTCGGCGACGGGACGGTCATCTGGCCGGAGCCCGTGCTGGTGGGGAGGCGCGAGCACGCCCTGAAGGCGATCGCCGACCAGCACGACCTCGACTCCACGGCCATCACCACCGACCTCGACGCCGTCCTCGCCGACGACAGCATCGACATCTACTTCGACTCCCAGGTCACCCTCGCCCGCGAGGAGGCCATCGCCAGGGCGATCGCCGCGGGCAAGCACATCTACACCGAGAAGCCGACCGCCACCGGCCTGGAGGGCGCGCTGCGCCTGGCCCGCCTCGCCAAGGACGCCGGCATCCGGCACGGCGTGGTGCAGGACAAGCTCTTCCTCCCCGGGCTGCTGAAGCTCAAGCGGCTCGTGGACGGCGGTTTCTTCGGCCGCGTCCTCTCCGTCCGCGGCGAGTTCGGCTACTGGGTCTTCGAGGGCGACTGGCAGCCGGCCCAGCGCCCCTCCTGGAACTACCGCAGCGAGGACGGCGGCGGCATCGTCGTCGACATGTTCCCGCACTGGGAGTACGTCCTGCACGAGCTCTTCGGCAGGGTGGAGAGCGTGCAGGCGCTTGCCACCACGCACATCCCGCAGCGCTGGGACGAGCAGGGCAAGCCCTACGAGGCAACGGCCGACGACGCCGCGTACGGCATCTTCGAGCTGGCCGGCGGCGTCGTCGCGCAGATCAACTCCTCCTGGGCGGTGCGGGTGGGCCGCGACGAGCTCGTGGAGTTCCAGGTCGACGGCACCGAGGGTTCGGCCGTCGCCGGCCTGCGCACCTGCCGGGTGCAGCACCGCTCCAGCACCCCGAAGCCGGTCTGGAACCCGGACCTGCCGGCCACGCACCGCTTCCGCGAGCAGTGGCAGGAGGTCCCGGACAACGCCGACTTCGACAACGGCTTCAAGGCGCAGTGGGAGCTCTTCCTGCGCCACGTCGTCCTCGGCGAGCCGTACACCTGGGACCTGCTGGCCGGCGCGCGCGGCGTGCAGCTCGCCGAGCTCGGCCTGCTGTCGTCGACGTCGGGCCGGCGCGTCACCGTTCCCGAGCTGACCCTCTGAGCCCGGGCGCCTCCCGGTGACCTCCGCGAGCCCCGCGGGCCCCGCGACCCTCCGCGCGGCTCGCGCGTCCCGCGAGCCCGCCCGCGAGCCGACACCCGAGCCGACCTCCGAGCCCATCCCCGAGCCGACCCACGAGCCGTTCCGCGAGCATCGAGCAACGGAGACTGCTGCCCCATGATCCGCCTCCCCGACGCCTCCGGCGCGCTGCGCCCCCACGAGCCCCGCAGCGAGCCGGCCCTTCCCACCCCCCAGGGCTCCCCACCCACCTCCCGCATCGTCTTCTCCGCCGCCCACGTCGTCGCCGACCCGTTCGCCGACACCACCCCCGACGGCCCCGCGGCCGTCGACTGGGACGCCACGCTGGCCTTCCGCCGCCACCTGTGGTCCCACGGCCTGGGCGTCGCCGAGGCCATGGACACCGCGCAGCGCGGCATGGGCCTGGACTGGGCCGGCGCCGCCGAGCTGATCCGGCGCTCGGGCGCCGAGGCGCGGTCCGTCGGCGGACGCGTCGCCTGCGGCGTCGGCACCGACCAGCTCCACGCGCCCCCGGGCCTGGAGGGCGTCCTCACCCTCGACGCGGTCAGGAAGGCGTACGAGGAGCAGCTGGCCGTCGTCGAGGAGACCGGCTCCCAGGCGATCCTCATGGCCTCCCGCGCCCTGGCCGCGACCGCGCGTGGCCCCGAGGACTACGCCGAGCTCTACGGCCACCTGCTGCGGCAGGCGACGGAGCCGGTGATCCTGCACTGGCTGGGCCCGATGTTCGACCCGGCGCTGCGGGGCTACTGGGGGAGCGAGGACCTGGACCGGGCGACCCACACCTTCCTCGACATCATCGCCGCCCACCCCGACAAGGTGGACGGCGTGAAGGTCTCCCTCCTCGACGCCGAGCGCGAGGTCGCGCTGCGCCGGCGCCTCCCCGAGGGCGTGCGCTGCTACACGGGCGACGACTTCCACTACCCCGAGCTGATCGCCGGCGACGACCAGGGCTTCAGCCACGCGCTGCTCGGCATCTTCGACCCGCTCGGCCCGGTGGCCGCCGACGCGGTCCGCACCCTCGACACGGGCGACGTGGCCGGCTTCCGCGCCCGCCTCGACCCGACCGTCCCGCTCTCGCGTCACCTCTTCCAGGCGCCGACCCGCTTCTACAAGACGGGCGTGGTCTTCCTGGCGTGGCTCGCGGGCCACCAGGCGCACTTCACGATGGTCGGCGGCCTCCAGTCCGCCCGTTCGCTGCCGCACCTCGCCCGCGCCTACGAGCTCGCCGACGGCCTCGGGCTCTTCCCCGACCCGGGGTTGGCGGAGTCCCGGATGCGGCAGCTGCTGGCCACCTACGGAGTGGAGGCGTGACGAGGATGACGGACACGAACACGAACACGAATGCGGGCACGGACGAGGGCACCCGGGGGGAGCTGACGGGCTTCTCCGTCAACCAGATGACGGTCAAGCAGCTCCCCCTCCCCGAGCTGGTCAAGGGTCTGGTGGGCCTCGGCGTTCCCGGCGTCGGCCTGTGGCGGGAGCCGGTGGCCGAGTTCGGGCTCGAGGCCACGGCCCGCCTCGTGCGCGACGCCGGCCTCGCGGTCACCTCCCTGTGCCGCGGGGGCTTCTTCACCGCCGCCGACGCGGCGGGACGCGCCCGCGCGATCGACGACAACCGCGCCGCCATCGACGAGGCGGCCGTCCTCGGCACCGACTCCCTCGTCCTGGTCTCCGGTGGCCTGCCGCCCGGCAGCCGCGACCTGGTGGGCGCGCGGGAGCAGGTCGCGGAGGCGCTGGCCGAGCTGTGGCCCTACGGCGCCGAGCGCGGCGTGCGGCTGCTGGTCGAGCCGTTGCACCCGATGTACGCGGCCGACCGGTGCGTGGTCTCCACGCTCGGCCAGGCCCTGGACCTGGCCGGGTGGTTCCCCGCGGAGTGGGTCGGCGTCTGCGTGGACACCTACCACCTGTGGTGGGACGACCAGATCGCCGTCCAGCTCGACCGGGCGGGCAGGGAGGGCCGCCTGCACCGGTACCAGCTGGCCGACTGGGTCACCCCGCTTCCCGAGGGCGTCCTCACCGGGAGGGGGCAGCTGGGCGACGGCGCGGTGGACTTCCGCTGGTTCGGCGCGGTGGTGGAGCGCGCCGGGTACACGGGCCCGGTCGAGGTGGAGATCTTCAACGACGGCATGTGGGCGCGCGACGGGCAGGAGGTGCTGAGCGAGACCGTCGCCCGCTACCGCGAGCACGCGCTGTAGCGGTACAGCGGTACAGCGGTACGCGGTACAGCGGGAGCGCGTCGCGCCGCCGCTCAGCCTCGGGCCGTCGGCGCCCGCCCCCGTTCCCGCTCGCTTTCCCGTCCCCGTTCCCGTTCCCGCGCCGCCGGAGCGGGGACGGGCGCGAGGCGGGCCCGCACGGCGACGCCCGCGCTGGCGACGACGGCGACGCCGCCGAGGACGGTGGCCCAGGCCAGCTCCTCGCCCAGGAACAGCACCGCCCAGCTGACGGTCATCACCGGCTGGACGAGCTGCACCTGGCTGACCCGCGCCATCGGGCCGATCGCCAGGCCCCGGTACCAGGCGAGGAAGCCGAGGAACATGCTGACGACGCCGAGGTAGGCGAACGCGGCCCACTCCGCGGCGCTGCCGCTCGGGCGCCGCTCCGCCGCCGCGACCGCGGTGAGGAGGAGCATCGGCGGCGCGGAGAGCACCAGGGCCCAGGAGATGGTCTGCCAGGCGCCGAGCTCGCGGGCCAGCAGCCCGCCCTCCGCGTAGCCGACCGCCGCCGCGAGGACCGCGCCGAACAGCAGCAGGTCGAACGCGCGCGGCCCGCCGAGCCCGCCGCCGTGCGCCGCGGCGAACGCCACCGCGGCCACCGCGCCCACACCCGCCGCGACCCAGAAGGCGCGCACGGGCCGTTCCCGCCCGCGCAGCGCCGCCAGCACGGCGGTGGCGGCGGGCAGCAGGGCGATCACGACGGCGCTGTGGCTGGCCGACGTCCTGGTGAGGGCGTAGGACGTCAGGAAGGGGAAACCGACGACGACGCCCCCGGCGACGAGGGCCAGGCGCCCCCACTGGCCGCCCCGGGGCAGGCGCTGCCGCGTCAGGGCCAGCGCCGCGGCGGCGAGCACCGCCGCGACGACCGCGCGGGCGGAGCCGACGAACAGCGGCGACATCCCGCCGTCGTCGACGACGGCGCGGGTGCAGGGGACGGTGAAGGAGAACGCCGCCACCCCGAGCACGCCCCAGCCGAGGCCGGCACGGGCGGCCGGTGGGGATAGCGCCGGCGCCGTCGGAAGAGTAGCGCTACTGTTGTTTCTCATGTCGAACGATAGCAGTACGCGGATCGTCGCGGACCTCGACGCGTGGGTCGCGACGGCCCCGCCGGGCGCGCGGCTCCCCTCGACACGGGAGCTGGTGCGGCGGTACGGCGCGAGCCCGGTCACGGTGCAGAAGGCGCTGCGGGCGCTGGCGGCGCGCGGGCTGGTGGAGAGCCGGCCCGGCGTCGGCACCTTCGTGCGCGTCCGGCCCGTCGCCCGCCCGAACGACTACGGGTGGCAGACCGCCGCGCTCGGGTCGCCGCGCGGCCTGGGCCCGTGGCGGTCCACCGCGCTGCGGACGCTGCCGAACGACGTGATCGCGCTGCACTCCGGGTACCCGGACCGGGAGCTGCTGCCCGAGCGCCTGGTGCGCGCCGCGTTCACGCGGGCCGCGCGCGGCGACGCCGCCGTCAGCAGGCCACCGGCCGCGGGCCTCCCCGAGCTCCAGACGTGGTTCGCCACCGAACTCGGCCACGCCACGCCCGCCGGGGTCGCCCCACCGACCCCGAGCGACGTGGTCATCCTCCCGGGCAGCCAGAGCGGGCTCGGCGTCGCCTTCCGCGCCCTGGTCGGCGCGGGCCGGCCGCTGCTGATGGAGTCGCCCACCTACTGGGGCGCGATCCTCGCCGCCGCGCAGGCGGGCGTGCGGGTCGTCCCCGTGCCCAGCGGCAGCCACGGACCCGACCCGGACGAGCTGGCGCGCGCCTTCGAGCGCACGGGAGCACGCGCTCTCTACGCGCAGCCGAGCTTCGCCAACCCCACGGGGGCGCACTGGTCGCCCGCCCTGGCCGGGCGGGTGCTGGAGACGGTCCGGCGCCACGGCGCGTTCCTGGTCGAGGACGACTGGGCGCACGACCTCGGCATCACGGCCGACCCGACGCCCGTGGCCGCGCTCGACGACGCCGGGCACGTCGTCTACCTCAGGTCGCTGACCAAGACCGTCTCCCCGGCCGTCCGGATCGCCGCGGTCATCGCCCGCGGCCCGGCCCGCGAGCGCGTCCTCGCCGACACCCAGGCCGAGTCCATGTACGTCAGCGGCCTGCTCCAGGCCGTCGCGCTCGACGTCGTCACCCAGCCCGCCTGGCGCGGCCACCTGCGGGGCCTGCGCCACCAGCTGGCCGCCCGCAGAAACCTGCTTGTGGCGGCCCTGCGCGACCACGTCCCGGCCGCCCACCTGACGGCCGTGCCCCGGGGCGGGTTCAACCTCTGGGTGCGGCTGCCGGACACCACCGACCTCCCGCGGCTGGTCCGGGAGTGCGAGGCCGACGGCGTCGTCGTCGCCCCGGGCGACGAGTGGTTCCCCGCCGAGCCCACCGGGCCCCACCTGCGGCTGAACTACGCCGGGCCGAACCCCGGCGCCTTCGCCGACGGCGCGCGCGTCATCGGGCGGGCCCTGGCGCGGCAGTGACGGGCGTCGCGGCGGCGTGTGCGGCACGCGTGGCGCGGTGTCCGGGAACACGCGGCTCGCCGGTGGGCAACCAGCCGCGTCGCGTTCCGCGTCTTGGCGGGTGACAGCAAGCGGGGGAAGGATGCGGACATGCACAGCGATCTGTTCCACAGCCGGTTCACGGCGACGCAGGCCACGCAGCCGGGCATGTCGTTGCAGAACTCGAAGTCGATCAAGTACGCCGTCAACGGCGAGTGCCTGGCGCGGCAGGGCGCGATGGTCGCCTACCGGGGGAACCTCCAGTTCGAGCGGAAGGGCCAGGGGGTCGGGAACTACCTCAAGCGGCGCGTCACCGGCGAGGGCCTGGCGCTGATGGCCGTGCGCGGCCAGGGCGAGGCGTGGTTCGCGCACGAGGCGCAGAGCTGCTTCGTCGTCCGGATCGACCCGGGGGACAGCCTGTCGATCAACGGCAACAACGTGCTGGTCTTCGACGCGTCCCTCTCCTACGACATCCGCATGGTCAAGGGCGCGGGCATGACCGGCGGCGGGCTGTTCAACTGCGTCTTCAGCGGCCAGGGCGACCTGGGCCTGGTCTGTGACGGCGAGCCCCTCGTCATACCCGTCTCGCCGCAGGCGCCCGTCTTCGTCGACACCGACGCCGTCGTCGGGTGGTCCGCCCAGCTGCGGACCTCCCTCCAGCGCTCGCAGAGCCTCGGTTCGATGCTGCGCGGCGGCTCGGGCGAGGCCGTCCAGCTGCGCCTGGACGGCGAGGGCTTCGTCGTGGTCCGCCCCAGCGAGCTCCAGCCCGACGCGAAGCAGGGCTGACCCGAGGCCGCCGCCTCCGGGGACGGGCCCCGGGCGCGGCGGCGTGTAACCCGCGGGAAAAGTGGCGGCAAGGCGGCGGCAAAGCCCGCCTCGTAGCGTCCGCCGCGGACCGGTTCCCCGTTGGCCTCTCGCCAAGGCCGGCCCGCAGGTTCGTCGCGTTCGCTGGCGGCCTCGGCCAGGGGGCGTGACGGCGGCAGCGGGCGTGACGGCGGGCGGGCCGTGGCTAGTCGGTGTCGCCCGCCGGCACCCTCCCGTCGTCCGTTCCCGTGTCGCCCGTCCCGGCCTCGGCGACCGGGGTGACGCCGCTGGTGCCGATGACGTGGAGCTGGACGCGGTCGATGGTGGCGTCCTGGAGGCAGCCCAGCAGCCGCGTCTCGTCGTGCTCGCTGAGCGAGGGGTGGATCGTCGCGGCGTAGAGGTTGTCGTCGAGCACCGTCATCCCGGCCTGGGCCAGCGGGATCGACGTGGCGTCCCGGCAGCGCTCCCACTGCTGACGGGCCGCCAGCTCGGCCTGGCCGGCCGGCAGTCCCCGGCTGTCCAGCGTGAACAGGACGGTCGTCGCGGTGTGGTCGCCGCCGCGCCGCGGGGGAGCGGTCTGAGTGAGCCCGGCGAGGCCGACGACGAGGCCGACGCAGGCCAGGCCCAGCGCCAGCCAGCCCACGGCCGTCAGCCAGCCGCGTCGCCCGCCCCGGCCGGGCGCCGGGCCCAGCGCCGGACGGTCCGGCAGATCGGGGGCCCCCTCGGCGACGCCGCCCGGCGGGGCGGCCAGCGGCGCCAGCCGCGCCGCGAGGCGGCGGGTCGCGGACGGGCGCACGGTGCGGCGGGCGACACGTTCCACCAGCCAGGCCAGTCCCGACAGCGCGGCGCCCGCCGCCATCAGCACCGGCACGAAGACGAAGGTGTGACGCTCCCGCTCCACCGCCTGGTCGAGCCAGGCGAAGCGGGCGGCGGCCCGGCCGTCGCCGTGGTCGGTGGCATCGCGCGTCTGGTCGGCCGCGCGCAGCTGGGCGAGGATCTCCTCCTGCCGGCGGTCGCCGTCGGCCAGCCGCCGCTCCAGGCGGGTCAGCCGACCGAGGACGACGAGGCCGAGCAGCAGCACCTCGGCCACGAGCAGCAGGACGCCGCTGAGGATGGCGCGCTGCCACTGCCAGCGGTAGAGGTAGACCACCACGTACGTGGCCGCGCCGAGCGCCACCAGCCCCGCCGTGAGGTACGCGACGAGCCGCGCCGGGCCCGGCCTCACCGCCCGGCCTCCCCCGCCACCAGGGCCGTGCCGTTCGCCGACTCCGTCGGGGCCAGGTCGCCGTCCGCGCCAGCGGTCCCCGGCAGGGCCAGGACCTCACCGGTCGAGCCGTCCACGGTCACGCGCGTGCCCGGCGGGAAGCGGTCCACCGCGCCCGTCACGCCGGTCACGGTCGGCAGCCGCAGCTCCCGCGCCAGCACCGCCAGGTGCGACAGCGGGCTGCCGGTCTGCGCCACGAGGCCCGCCAGCCGAGGCAGCAGCGGGGCGAGCGCCGGGTCGAGGACGCGCACCACGAGCACCGGGTAGGCCGGCGGAGGGCCGGTGCCGTCCCAGACGACGCCGGTGACCCGGCCGCCCGACACGCCGAGGGCCCCGTCGCCCGCGCCCTCGCGCGGCCCCGGCAGCCGGTCGGCGACGACGAGGCCGCCGTCGGCCAGCCGGAACGCGTCGGGCAGCGGCGCGCCCGCGGCGCGGGGGCGGCGTTCGGCCAGGTCGGAGGGGAGCGGGCGGCCCTCCGCGGCGGCCGTCAGCTCGGGCCAGCGCAGCAGCGCGACGCGTTCGCCGAGGCCGTCGACGCGCCGGGCGAGCTCCCCCACCAGCCGGACCTGGAACTCCTGCACCCACCGGATCCGGAGCCGCAGCGCCTCACGCGGGGACAGCCGCGCCGTCGCGGCGGGGGTGGCGGCGCCCTGGGCGGGAAGCCGCAGCGGCCGGGTGAGGCTGGGCGGCACCAGCGCGAGCACCTCGGGGTGGGCGGCGACGAGGGCGGCGTCGTCCATCCCCTCGGCCCGGCCGTGGTGGAGCGCCGCCAGTGCCCGCCCCGCCGCCGTGCCCTCGCCGGTGCGGGCGTCGGCGGTCGCGGCGTCGGCGAGCAGCGCGCCGGCCAGGGCCTCCTGGGCGTGGAGCGAGCGCAACGCGCTCCGCGACCAGCGCAACGCGGCGAGCAGCCCGTGCGCGCTCGACCCGGCCAGCGGCGGGGCGTGCGTCAACTCCCGGTCCACCTCGGCCGTGAGCGCCGCCGCCAGCTCGGGCAGGGTGCCGCGCAGCCTGCCGACGCGCCACGCGGCGGCGAGCCGGCGCAGCGCGGGCAGCGGGTTCAGGGCGGCGAGCAGGGCGAGCGAGCGGCGCCGTCGCGGGGCCACGCCCAGCAGCCGCAGGTCGGCGACGGCGCGGCCCTCGACCGTGAAGACGACCGGGTCGCGGCGGAGCCGGGAGCGGGGCGCCGCGCCGCCGACGTCGAGCGCCGTGGCCAGGCCGTGGGCCATGGGCACGACCCACAGGTCCTCCTCCAGCGGCTGGAGCACGTCGGGCAGCGTCTCGGCGACCGGCCCCGGGCCCAGCAGCCGGGCGTGGCGCGCGGGGCGGGCGGCCATGGCGGTGATGGGCCGGCTCTGGAAGAGCCGCAGCGTGCCGGTGTGTTCCTCGAAACCGAACTCGATGTCCTGGGGTCCGCCGTGGAGGTGGGCGGCGCGGCGGGCCAGCGCCGCGAGGCGACGGGTCTCGGCGGGGGTCAGCAGCCGCCTGGCCTCCCGGGCGCTGTCGGGCGGGGCGTCGGCGGTCAGGCGGCCGTGCGGGCTGAGCGGGACGGTGACGCCGGGACGGGCGCCGCTGACGAGGCTGTCGGGGCCGCCGGGCACCACGCTGACGAGGAGGCGGTCGGTGCGGCCGGTCACCGGGTCGGCGCCGAAGAGGACGCCGCCGACGCGGCAGCGCACCATCGGCTGCACCAGCACGGCCATCGGCGCCTCACCGTCGGTGGCCCCCTCGGCCAGCGCCCCACCGTCGGCCGGCGCCCCACCGTTGGCCGGGGACGTGGCGGCGACCGGGGACGTGGCGGCCTGGCGGGCCGACGCCCGGACGGCGCGCACCGCGTCGAGGAAGCCCTCCCAGCCACGCACGTCGAGCACCGAGACGAACCGACCCGCCATGGAGGAGACGGCGGTGTCCTCGGCGGCCGAGGAGGAGCGCACCACCAGCGCCACCCGCCCCGCGCCGCTGAGCCGCCGCCAGGCGCGCCGCAGGGACGGGTCGTCGTCGGTGACGGGCGGGGGTATGACGAAGCCCGGCAGCACGGGGAGCCCGGCCCCGGCGGCGCGGGCGAGGGCGGCGGCCTTGCCCCCCACGGCCTCGGCGCTCCGGGCGCGGGGGTCGCCCAGGTCGAGCACCGTGCCGGGTGAGGCGCCGACACCCCGGGACTCGTGACCGCTGACGATGCCGATGTCCACCATCCGTCTCCTCCCGGTCCGCCCCGCCCTGGGGGTAGACGCCGGGAGAACCCGGGGTACCTGACAGCAAACCGGGATGTGTCGGAGATCCCGCCACCGGGTAACGCTCGTTGAGAACGCAACGATTGCGGCCGCGTCGCGGACCCCGCGACGCGCGGGGACGATGCGGGAGGACCCAGCCGGCAGGCACCGGGGAGGGCTGGGCAGGAGGGGAGCGAAGGGCCCGGCCCGGGTGGCGGGGGCCTGGGCCGGACCCTTCGCCTGCCGCCTGCCCGTCCGCCGCCCCTCGCGTCACCGTTCGCCCCCCCGTTCGTGCCACCGTCCGCGTCGCCGGTCGCCGGCCGCGGGCCCCTTCCGACCACGGCGTCACGCCGCGTAGTCGCTCCCTGTCAGTGGCCGGGGATACCGTTCGACACATGACGACGGTGGTTGAGGGCGTCCTGGAGCGCATCACGTACGCCAACGAGGAGAACGGGTACACCGTCGCCCGGGTCGACACCGGGCGGGGTGGCGATCTGCTGACGGTCGTCGGCTCGCTGCTGGGTGCCCAGGTGGGCGAGTCGCTGCGGATGACGGGCCGCTGGGGCTCCCACCCGCAGTACGGCCGTCAGTTCACCGTGGAGAACTACACGACGGTCCTGCCGGCCACGGTCCAGGGCATCCGGCGGTACCTGGGGTCCGGCCTGATCAAGGGCATCGGCCCGAAGACCGCCGAGCGCATCGTGGACCACTTCGGTGTGCGGACGCTGGAGGTCATCGAGGACGACCCGAAGCAGCTGATCGCGGTCCCGGGCCTCGGCCCCAAGCGGACGGCGCGGATCGCCGCCGCGTGGGAGGAGCAGAAGGCCATCAAGGAGGTGATGGTCTTCCTCCAGGGCGTGGAGGTCTCCACCTCCATCGCCGTGCGGATCTACAAGAAGTACGGCGACGCCTCGATCTCCGTGGTGAGGAACCAGCCGTACCGGCTGGCGGCGGACGTGTGGGGCATCGGCTTCCTCACCGCCGACCGCATCGCCCGCGCCGTCGGCATACCCCACGACAGCCCCGACCGCGTCCGCGCCGGCCTCCAGTTCGCCCTCTCCCAGGCCAGCGACTCCGGGCACTGCTATCTGCCGGAGGAGCGGCTGATCGCCGACGCGGTGAAGCTGCTCCAGGTGGACACGGGCCTGGTGATCGAGTGCCTGGGGCAGCTGGCGGCCGAGCCCGAGGGAGTGGTGCGGGAGGCGGTGCCCGACCCCGAGCACCCGGAGGGCACGGTCACCGCCGTGTACCTGGTGCCCTTCCACCGGGCGGAGCTGTCGGTGGCGGGGCAGCTGCGCCGGCTGCTGCGGTGCGAGGAGGACCGGCTGGCGGCGTTCCAGGACGTGGACTGGGAGAAGGCGCTCGGGTGGCTGGCCGCGCGGACGGGCGCGGAGCTGGCGCCCGAGCAGCGGGACGCGGTGCGTCTGGCGCTCACCGAGCGGGTCGCGGTGCTGACGGGTGGCCCCGGCTGCGGCAAGTCGTTCACCGTGCGGTCCGTGGTGGAGCTGGCGCGGGCCAAGCGGGCGCGGGTGATCCTCGCGGCGCCGACGGGCCGGGCGGCCAAGCGCCTGGCGGAGCTGACGGGCGCCGAGGCGTCCACGGTCCACCGGCTGCTGGAGCTCAAGCCGGGGGGCGACGCGGCGTATGACAGGGACCGTCCGCTCGACGCGGACCTGGTGGTCGTCGACGAGGCGTCGATGCTCGATCTGCTGCTGGCGAACAAGCTGGTCAAGGCGGTGCCGCCGGGCGCGCACCTGCTGCTGGTGGGGGACGTGGACCAGCTGCCCTCGGTGGGTGCGGGGGAGGTGCTGCGGGACCTGCTGGCCGAGGGCGGCCCGGTGCCGGCGGTGCGGCTGACGCGGATCTTCCGGCAGGCGCAGCAGTCCGGCGTGGTGACCAACGCGCACCGGATCAACGCGGGCACCCCGCCCGTCACCCAGGGGCTGGAGGACTTCTTCCTCTTCGTCGAGGACGACGCCGAGGAGGCCGGGAAGCTGGCGGTGGACGTGGCGTCCCGCCGCATCCCGGCGCGGTTCGGCCTGGACCCGCGGCGGGACGTGCAGGTGCTCACGCCCATGCACCGGGGCCCGGCGGGCGCGGGCGCGCTGAACGGGCTCCTCCAGCAGGCCGTCACCCCGGCCCGTCCGGGCCTGCCGGAGAAACGGGTCGGCGGTCGCGTCTTCCGTGTGGGCGACAAAGTCACTCAGATCCGAAATAATTATGAGAAGGGCGCGAACGGCGTCTTCAACGGCACGGTCGGGGTCGTGACCGGCCTGGACCTGGACGAGCAGCGGCTGACCGTGCTCACCGACGAGGACGAGGAGGTGGGTTACGACTTCACGGAGCTGGACGAGCTGGCCCACGCCTACGCCGTCACGATCCATCGCTCGCAGGGCAGCGAGTACCCCTGCGTGGTGATCCCGGTGACGACGAGTGCCTGGATGATGCTCCAGCGGAACCTCCTGTATACGGCCGTCACCCGGGCCAAGCGGCTGGTGGTGCTGGTCGGCTCGCGGCGGGCGATCGCCCAGGCCGTGCGCACGGTCTCGGCGGGGCGCCGGTGCACGGCGCTCGACGCGAGGCTCGCGGGCAGGGTGGCCGCCGCGCCCGGCTCCCGGTCCGACCCCGAGGAGGGGTACGAGCCCGAGCCCGATCCCGAGGTGGAGCCCGTGGGGCCCTGAATGATCCGTTTCGTCGATGTTTGGCGGTCACGAGAGCGGCACCCCGTGCCAGAAAGTGGAGCAATTTCCGACCCCGAGTGCACGATTCGGCGTCGGATGGGGGACAGTGGAGGAAGTCAGGGCACCTCGAAGAACCCTCGAAGAAGAGGCACAAACGTCGGTGAGGGATGACGTGAGCGAAAACCGCTACGACGACACGACAGACAACGCGGTACTCCTGCGGTACGGCAACGACGAGTACCGCTATCCGGTGGTGGAGAGCTCGGTGGGCGACCGGGGCTTCGACATCGGCAAGCTGCGCGCCCAGACCGGTCTGGTGACCCTGGACTCCGGTTACGGCAACACTTCGGCGTGCACATCGGCGATTACGTACCTCGACGGCGAGCGCGGGATCCTTCGTTACCGTGGGTATCCGATCGAGCAGCTGGCGGAGCGCGGCTCCTTCCTGGAGACGGCGTACCTCCTGATCCACGGCGAGCTGCCCACGGTGGACGAGATGGCCGCCTTCCGGAACGAGATCACGCAGCACACGCTGCTGCACGAGGACGTCAAACGGTTCTACGACGGCTTCCCCAGGGACGCCCACCCGATGGCGATGCTGACCTCCGTGGTCAGCGCCCTCTCGACCTTCTACCAGGACAGCCACAACCCCCTGGACCCCCAGCAGCGGCACATCTCCACGATCCGGCTGCTGGCGAAGCTGCCGACGATCGCCGCGTACGCGTACAAGAAGGCGATCGGCCACCCCCCGGTCTACCCGCGCAACGACCTGGGGTACGTCGAGAACTTCCTGCGGATGACCTTCTCGGTCCCGGCCGAGGAGTACCACCCGGACCCGGTGGTGGCCAGCGCGCTGGACAAGCTCCTGATCCTCCACGCCGACCACGAGCAGAACTGCTCCACCTCCACGGTCCGCATCGTCGGCTCCTCCCAGGCCAACCTCTTCGTCTCGATCTCCGCCGGCATCAACGCCCTCTGGGGCCCGCTGCACGGCGGCGCCAACGCGGCGGTGCTGGACATGCTGGAGACCATCCAGGCCGAGGGCGGCGACGTGGACTCCTTCATCCGCCGGGTGAAGAACAAGGAGCAGGGCGTCAAGCTCATGGGCTTCGGCCACCGCGTCTACAAGAACTTCGACCCCCGGGCGAAGATCATCAAGGTGGCGGCGCACGAGGTGCTCGGCGCGCTGGGCAAGTCCGACGAGCTGCTGGACATCGCCCTGCGCCTGGAGGAGCGCGCGCTCAGCGACGACTACTTCGTCTCCCGCAAGCTCTACCCGAACGTCGACTTCTACACCGGCCTGATCTACCGGGCCATGGGCTTCCCCACCAGCATGTTCACGGTGCTCTTCGCGCTGGGGCGGCTGCCGGGCTGGATCGCCCAGTGGCACGAGATGATCACCGACCCCACCACCCGCATCGGCCGCCCGCGCCAGGTCTACACCGGCGCCGTCGAGCGGAACTACGTGCCGGTCGAACAGCGGTGAGACCCGCCACGGCGCGGTGAGGAGTGGGGCCTCGGAGGGCGGTGCGACCGCCGTCCTCCGATGTGACGCAGGTCACACCAATCTCCTTGCAACCTTTCCGTGAGTCGTGGGTCTAACCGGTCAACGTTGGCGCGGATTCGGCTGGATCCACGCCAACCGCCGTCCAGCCGGGGTCCCGTGGGGGGACGCTCTGAGCGGACGGCAGTAAGCGCCCCGCGCCGGGCCCTGTGGGGGGACCCGTAGCGGGGCGCTTTTCATGCCCTGGTCGGCCGCGTGGGTGGCTGCCCTACGCCCTGCCGACCAGCTCGTACCCGGCCTCGTCGACGGCGGCGCGCACCGCGTCGTCGGCCAGCGGGCCCTCCGACACGACGGTGACCAGACCGCTGGCGGCGGTGGCCGTGACCTCCGTGACCCCCGACAGGGCCGAGACCTCCGTCCGCACCGCGCCCTCGCAGTGCCCGCAGGTCATGCCGGAGACCTTGTACGTCGTGGTGGTCATGGGCGTACCTCGCTTCCTGGTGCTTCCTCGGTGCTCTCTCGTGGCTCCCCCGGCCCGTGCTCCCGGACCGTCTGGCGCCCTGGGCTCAGTATACCCCCAAGGGGTATCACCCTATGGTGTCGGGGTCGCCCCTAGGGGAGACTGGACGAGGCCCGGGTAAGTCCCGGGTTTCGGCCCGGTGTTGTTCCGGCCGTGGGTGTCATCTGTCAGCTTTGCTTTACAGGTTCGACGAGCGGGATCCGCGGCGAGAAACGGATGGGGCATGGACGGCGCTTTGTGGACGTACATCCTGCTGGCCCTCACCACCGCGCCACCCCTCGTCCCGAACGCCGCCCTCATCGCCACCGCGGGCGCCCTGGCCGCCGCCGGCGAGCTGAGCCTGATCGTCGTGCTCCTGGTGGTGGCGGGCAGCGCGATCGCCGGTGACGCCGCCGTCTACGGCATCGGGCGGCTGGCCAGTGCCCCCGCCCTCCGCTGGCTCGCGCGAACCTCCCGTCGCCGCACGGCGCTGGAGTGGACGGCCACCCGCATCCACGCCCACGGCGTGCCGTTCGTCGTCGCCGTGCGCTTCCTGCCCAGCGGCCGGCTGGTCGGCGGGCTCGTCGCCGCCGTCGTGCGGTATCCCGCACGCCGTTACCTGCTGGGGGCGGGGATCGCCGAGGTCGTGTGGGCCTCCTACTCGGTCGCCATCGGGTACTGGGGCGGCTCCGCGCTGAACAACGTGTGGTCGGCGCTGGCCGTCGGCACCGCCGTCTCCCTGCTGGTCGCGGTCCTCGCGCAGCTGCTCGCCCGCCGCTCGCACCAGCCGACGGCGGGCGAGTCGCACGGCCGCAGCCGGATCTGTGCCCGCGGTGGGCCGCTCGCGCCCCGCGAGGACACGGGTGGCGCGGGTAGCGCGGGCGGTGCCGGCGACACCGGCGGCACCGGCGGCACGGCCGGCATGGCCCAGCGCGTGCGCTGGTGCGCGCGCTAGCCCGGGTCGTCCCCGGGGCGGCCGGGGCGGCCGGCGTGACGTCAGGGGCGCGCCCTGGGCCCTCAGCCACCGCGGTAGCCGGGTCGGCGGGTGACCCACTCGCGGATCGCCTCCGGGTCCCAGTACGGCCGGCCGTTCTCGACGGTCTCCGGCGGCGGAAGCAAGCCGTGCTTGCGGTAGGACCGCACGGTGTCCGGCTGAACCCGGATGTACGCGGCGATCTCCCGGTACGACCACAGCCCACGATCCGTCATGTCTCTCCGTACCTCCAAGGGCAGCATCTGATGATCCGTCAGTGATCCGTCAGGCTGTATTCCTCGGAACGGGGCCGGTGCACGCCGGGTCCTGGCCCGTCACGCGCCTGTGGCGGGTCCAGAACGCGGCGGTGACAGCGGTGACAGGACGGTGACACAGCGATCACCAACGGTCGCCGCTGGGGGTCGCCATGCTCGGGCGCCGGCCGCGCTTCCTGTGATCACCGAGCCCTCGCGGCCCGTCTCCCCGACGCTTGTGGGACGGCCTTCAGTGGTTGCTGGGAAAGCCGAGGTTGATGCCGCCCTCCGCCGTGGCGGGGTCGGGCCACCGGGAGGTGATGACCTTGCCCCGCGTGTAGAAGCGGACGCCCTCGGGCCCGTACACGTGGTGGTCCCCGAAGAGGGACTCCTTCCAGCCACCGAAGGAGTGGTAGCCGACCGGCACCGGGATCGGCACGTTGACCCCGACCATGCCGGCCTCGACCTCCAGCTGGAAGCGGCGGGCCGCGCCGCCGTCCCGCGTGAAGACGGCCGTGCCGTTGCCCCAGCGCGAGCCGTTGATCAAGGCCAGCGCCTCGTCGTAGCTCGCGACGCGCGCCACGCACAGCACCGGGCCGAAGATCTCGTCCCGGTAGGCGTCCATCTCCGGCGTCACCCGGTCCAGCAGCGAGACGCCGAGGAAGAAGCCGCCCTCGTGCCCCGGCACGACGAGCCCCGTGCCGTCCACCACCACCTCCGCGCCCTGCTCCCGCGCCGCCGGCACGTACGCGGCGACCCGTGCCCGGTGCTCGGCGGTGATCAGCGGGCCCATCTCCGAGGACGGGTCGTCGCCGGGGCCGATCCGCAGCCCCTTCGCCCGCCGGGCCAGCCGCGCCACCAGCGCGTCGCCCGTGGCCTCGCCCACCGCCACCACCACCGAGACGGCCATGCACCGCTCACCCGCCGAGCCGTAGGCGGCGTTGATCGCGTTGTCGGCGGCGACGTCGAGGTCGGCGTCGGGCAGGACCAGCATGTGGTTCTTGGCGCCGCCCAGGGCCTGCACCCGCTTGCCGTGCTCCCACGCGCCCCGCTGGACGGCCCGCGCCACGGGCGTGGAGCCGACGAAGCTGACGGCCGCCACGTCCGGATGGGCCAGCAGCCGCTCCACGGCGGGCCGGTCCCCCTGCACGACGTTCAGCACGCCCGGCGGGAAGCCCGCGTCCCGGGCCAGCGCCGCCAGCAGCAGGGAGGCGGAGGGGTCCTTCTCGCTGGGCTTGAGGACGAAGGTGTTGCCGCAGGCGATCGCCACGGGGAACATCCACAGCGGCACCATCGCGGGGAAGTTGAACGGCGTGACGCCCGCGACCACGCCGAGCGGCTGCCGGATCGAGGCCACGTCGACGCCGTTGGAGACCTGGGTGGACAGCTCGCCCTTGAGCAGCGTCGGGATCGAGCAGGCCAGCTCCACGATCTCCAGGCCGCGCGCCACCTCGCCGAGCGCGTCCGCGTGGACCTTGCCGTGCTCGGCGGTGATCAGCCGCGCCAGCTCCTCGCGGTGGGCGTGCAGCAGTTCGCGGTAGCGGAACAGCAGCGCGGTGCGGTGGGCGAGGGAGGCGCCGCGCCAGGAGCGGAACGCCTCGTGGGCCGCCGCCACCGCGCGGTCCACCTCGGCCGGTGAGGCGAGGTCGACCTCGGCCGTCTGCCGGCCCGTGGCCGGGTCGTACACCGGTCCGGAGCGGCCCGAGGAGCCGGACAGGGTCTCGTTGCCGACGAAGTGCGAGATGGTGCGCATGACAGCTCCCTTGCATCCCTTGCGTCCCTTGCGTCCCTTGCGGTGGTCACAGGTGGCGGCGGCGGGTGGCGGCGTGGCGGTCGTACTCCACGCGGGCGGCGCGGGCCGCCTCGCGGGTGGCGGTGGCCGCGACCGGCACGTCCCACCAGGCCTGCGCCTCGGGGGCCGTGGCCGCCGGGTCGGTCTCCACGTACACGCAGGTGGGGCGGTCCGAGGCGCGGGCGGCGGCGAGGGCGGCGCGCAGCTCGCCGTAGCTGTCGGCGCGCAGCACCGCCATGCCCAGCGAGGCCGCGTTGGCGGCCAGGTCCACCGGCAGCGGGGCGCCGGTGTATCCGCCGTCGGCGTCGCGGTAGCGGTAGGCGGTGCCGAAGCGTTCGGCGCCCGTCGCCTCCGACAGGCCGCCGATCGAGGCGTAGCCATGGTTCTGGACGATGACGACGTTGATGTTCACGCCCTCCTGCACGGCGGTGACGATCTCGGTCGGCATCATCAGGTACGTGCCGTCCCCGACCAGGGCCCACACCGGGCGGTCGGGGGCCGCGAGGCGCACGCCGATCGCGGCCGGGATCTCGTATCCCATGCAGGAGTAGCCGTACTCCAGGTGGTACTGGCGCGGCGAGCGGGCCCGCCACAGCTTGTGCAGGTCGCCGGGGAGGGAGCCGGCCGCGTTGATGACGACGTCCTCGTCGCCGACGACCGACTCCAGGGCGCCGATCACGTGCGTCTGCGTGGGGCGGTCGGCCTCGGAGGTGGGCGTGAGGGCGGCCGTGGTGACCTTCTCCCACCGCTCCCGGCCCGCCGCGTACGCCGCCTCGTACTCCGGCGGGACGCGGTACCCGCCGCCGTCGGGGGCGGCAAGGGCCAGGCGGAGCGCCACGAGCCCCTCGCGGGCGTCCGCGACCAGCGGCAGCCCGCCCATCTTGTGCGCGTCGAACGGGGAGATCGTCAGGTTCAGAAACCGCACCGCCGGGTGGGCGAAGAGGGTGCCGGAGGCCGTGGTGAAGTCCGTGTACCGGGTGCCGACGCCGATCACCAGGTCGGCGGAGCGGGCCAGTTCGTCCGCCACGGCCGTGCCGGTGTGCCCGATGCCTCCCACCTCGCAGGGGTGGTCGTAACGCAGTGCGCCCTTGCCGGACTGCGTCGTGGCCACGGGGATGCCGGTGGCGTCGGCCAGCGCCGCGAGGGCCTCCTCCGCCCGGCTGTGGTGGACCCCGCCGCCGGCCACCAGCAACGGGCGCCGCGCCGCGCGCACCGCCCGCGCCGCCTCGGCCAGGGCGTCCGCCTCGGGCGCTGGCCTGGCGACCCGCCAGACCCGCTCGGCGAAGAACTCCTCCGGCCAGTCGTGGCTCTCCGCCTGCACGTCCTGCGGCAGCGCCAGCGTCACCGCGCCCGTCTCGACCGGGTCGGCCAGGACCCGCATCGCCGCGAGCGCGGCCGGGACGAGGGCCTCGGGGCGGGTGACGCGGTCGAAGTACCGGGAGACGGGGCGCAGCGCGTCGTTGACGGAGACGTCGCCGGCGGCCGGATGCTCCAGCTGCTGGAGGACGGGGTCGGCGGGGCGGGTGGCGAAGGTGTCGCCCGGCAGCAGCAGCACCGGGAGCCGGTTGATGGTGGCGAGGGCGGCTCCGGTGACGAGGTTGGTGGCGCCGGGGCCGATGGAGGTGGTGACGGCCTGGGCCGACAGGCGGTCCTTCTGCCGCGCGTACGCGACGGCGGCGTGCACCATGGCCTGCTCGTTGCGGCCCTGGTGGAACGGCAGCGGCGCGCCCGGGCCCTGGCCCGCCTCGACCAGCGCCTGCCCGAGGCCGGCGACGTTGCCGTGGCCGAAGATGCCCCAGCAGGACTCCACCAGCCGCTCGCGGTGGCCGTCCCGCTCGGTGTACTGCGCCGCGAGGAAGCGCACCAGGGCCTGGGCGACGGTGAGGTGACGGGTGGCGGGCTCGGGCCCTTCGCGTTCGGGCCGCTCGGGCGTGTGGTGCTGGGGCCTGTGGTGCTCGGGCCTGTCGTGCTCTGACCTGTTCGCTACGGACGGGCTCACGGGGCATCAGCCTTTCGGGGCGTCGTAGAGGGGCAGGCGCGCGTCCACGGCCTGCCGCTCCCAGCTGCCGCGGATCCAGGCGTGGTCGGGGTGGTCGCTGATCAGCCACCGCCGCTCGGGGTCGGGGCCGGCCATGACGTTGAGGTAGTACATGTGGTGTCCGGGGGCGGCGATGGAGGGGCCGTGCCAGCCGTCGGGGATCAGCACGACGTCCCCGGTGCGGACCTCGGCCAGCACCTCGGTGCCGCTGCCGTGCCCGGAGGGCGTGACCCGCTGGTACCCGACGCCCTCGGCGGCCGGGTTGCCCTCGGCCGGGGCGATCTCGAAGTAGTAGATCTCCTCCAGGCGGGACTCGTGCCCCGGCCGGTGCTCGTCGTGCTTGTGCGGCGGGTAGGAGGACCAGTTGCCGCCGGGGGTGAGGACCTCGACGACGATGAGCTTCTCGGCGTCGAAGGTGTCGGCGGCGGCGAGGTTGTTGACCTGCCGCGAACAGGGGCCGGCGCCGCGCAGCTCGATCGGCACGCCGGCGGCGGGCCGGTGGCGGGCGGGGAACGCGGGCCGCGCCGGGCCCGCGGGCGCGTCGTCGTCGGCGGCGTCGGCGTCGGCGTCGAGGCGCGCCCCGGCGAGCGCGAAGCGCCCGCCGCCGCGGGAGGCGACCGTGACCTCGCTGCCCGGCGGCGCGTAGGCGAAGTCGCTCACCCCCGCGAAGACGCTGGCGCGCCCGCGGAGTTCGAAGGTGAGCGGGCGGGCGAGGGTCTGCCCCGCCACCGTGACGGCGCAGGACCCGGCCAGCGGCAGCACGATCCACTCGCTGCGGCCGGCGACGAAGGTGTGCTCACCGCCGGGGGCCAACGTCAGCACGCGGAGCGCGGCGTGGTCCAACGGCCCGCGCCCGGGGGAGACGTCCAGCGCGTAGGGGCCGGCGGGGGAGGACCCGGCCCGCAGGTGGTGGGCGGTCGGGTCGACGGCGGCGGTGGTCGGGTCAGCGGTGGTCGGGCTGGTCGTCCGGGTGTGCTGGCGGTCGGTGGTCACGGGTACGGCCCCCTCGTCGCGGCTCGTCTCGTCGGATGGGTCGGGCGGTGGGCGTCACAGCAGCCCCACGGCGGTGTCGACGGCGGCGGCCACGTCGCCGTCGGGCGGGTACAGCAGCGCGCGGCCCACGACCAGGCCCCGCACGGTGGGCAGCCGCAGGGCGGCCCGCCACCGCTCGAAGACGGCGTCCTGGTCGGCGGAGACGTCGCCGCCGAGCAGCACGGCCGGGAGCGTCGAGGCCGCCATGACCCGCGCCATCTCCTCGGCGTGCTCGGTCACGGGCACCTTCAGCCAGGTGTAGGCCGAGGTGCCGCCGAGCCCCGAGGCGATCGCGAGGGAGGTGGCGATCGCCGCCGGGCTCAGGTCGTTGGTGAGCCGGCCGCCGACGCGCCGGGAGAGGAACGGCTCGACGAAGACGGGCAGCCGGGCGTGGGCCATGGCGTCGATCGCGCGGGCGGCGGCGTACATCGTGGCGGCGGAGCCCGCGTCGGAGTGGTCGATGCGCAGCAGCAGCTTGCCGGCGTCGAAGCCGAGACGGGTGAGGTCCTCGGCGCGGTATCCCGTGAAGCGGTCGTCGAGTTCGAACGTGGCGCCCGCCAGGCCGCCGCGGTTCATCGAGCCCATGGCGACCTTGCCCTCCAGCGCGCCGAGGAGCAGCAGGTCCTCCAGGACGTCGGCGGTGGCGAGAACGCCGTCGACGCCGGGACGGGAGAGGGCGACCAGCAGGCGCTCCAGCAGCCGGGGGCGGTCGGCCATGGCGAGGGGGTCGCCGCCCACCGCCAGGGCGCCGCGGGCCGGGTGGTCGGCGGCGATGATCATCAGCCGGCCGCCGTCGCCGACCAGGCCGCGCCGCGCGCGCCGGGCGGCGGCCTCGGCGATCGCCTCCGGGTGGTGGGCGCGCACCGCCGCGAGCTCGGAGATGGTGACGCTCACGGCCGGCTCTCCCCACGGCCGTCCGGGACCGCCGCGTCCGCCGCCTGGGGGGCGGGCGCCTCGGCGCCCGCGAGGAGGGCCTCGACCTCGGAGGTGTACGGCATGGCGGAGGAGCAGGCGAGACGGGAGGCGACGAGGGCGCCCGCCGCGTTGCAGAAGCGGACCAGCCGCTCCGGCTCCCAGCCCGCCAGCAGGCCGTGGCAGAGCGCGCCGCCGAAGGCGTCGCCCGCGCCGAGGCCGTTGACCACCTCGACGGGGTGGGGCGGCGCCTCGGCGACGCGGCCGTCGCGGTGGAGCGCGAGCACCCCGTCGGGGCCGCGCTTGACGACGGCGAGGTCGACGCCGGCGGCGATGAGCGCCTCGGCGCAGGCACGCGGCTCCCGTTCGCCCGTGGCGACCTCGCACTCGGCGACGTTGCCCACGGCGACGGTGGCGTGGGCCAGGGCCTCTCGGTAGTGGGGGCGTGCGGCCCAGGCGTCGCCGCCGCGCCAGAACATCGGCCGCCAGTCGAGGTCGAAGACCGTGGCGACCTGGCCGTGACCGTGGCCGTCGCCGCGCCGCCGCTCCGCGAGCGCGGTCAGCGTGGCGGCGCGGCTGGGCTCCTCGCACAGCCCGGTGCCGGTCACCCAGAAGACGCGGGCGCTCCTGACGGCGGCGAGGTCCAGCTCGTGCGGGTGGATCTCCAGGTCGGGGGCCTTGGGCAGCCGGTAGAAGTAGAGCGGGAAGTCGTCGGGCGGGAAGATCTCGCAGAACGTCACCGGCGTGGGCAGGCCGTCCACCGCCGTCACCCAGCGGTCGTCCACGCCGAACTCCGTGAGCGCCTGGTGGCAGTAGTCGCCGAACGGGTCGCGTCCGGTGCGCGAGATCACGGCCGTGGCCCGGCCGTGGCGGGCGGCGGCCACGGCGACGTTGGTCGCCGAGCCGCCGAGGAACTTGCCGAAGGTCTCGACCTTCGGGAGCGGTACGCCGGTCTGGAGCGGGTAGATGTCGACCCCGATGCGGCCCATCGTGATCACGTCGAGTGCTGGCATGCCCACGCTCGCTCCCTCGCTTCGCTCGCGGATTCCCTCAAGCCTCAGTCCGGCGTCGACGGCCTGTCAATACTTTGTCATTACATATGGACGTGCGCCGCCGCCGTGCGCGCCGTTATGGCCTCGTTACGTCAGGACGACGTATTGTCCGGACAAACTATTGACAGTGCCGCCCCGGAGCGGTTTGCTCCCGTTCTGCAACGGCCCCGCCACGGGCCGACCCCACCCGAAGTGAGGTACCAGGACGATGACCCGTATCCCGCGTTCCCGCCGATCACGCAGGATGTCCATGCTCGCCGCGCTCGGCGCGGCCGGCGCGCTGCTGCTCGCCGGCTGCTCCAGCGACTCCGGCGGCAGGGAGTCGGAGGAGGAGGCGGGCGAGGCGGGCGTCGGCGAGTCCGGCACCGAGCGCCTCACCATCGCCCTGGTCACCCACCAGGCGCCCGGCGACACCTTCTGGGACATCGTCCGCGAGGGTGCCGAGATGGCCGCCAGGAAGAGCAACGTCGAGCTGATCTACTCGGCCGACCCCGAGGTGGCCCGGCAGGCCACCCTCATCCAGAACGCCATCGACCAGGACGTCGACGGCATCGCCGTCTCCCTCGCCAACCCCGAGGGGCTGCGGGACGCGCTCGCCGCCGCCACCGACGCCGGCATCCCCGTCGTCAGCCTCAACTCCGGCCTCGACTCCTGGCAGGACGTGGGCGCCCTCGCCCACTTCGGCCAGGACGAGTCCGTCGCGGGCGAGGCGCTCGGCGAGCGGCTCAACGAGGACGGCGCCGAGCGCGCCGTCTGCGTCATCCACGAGCAGGGCAACATCGGCCTCGAACAGCGCTGCGAGGGCGTCGCGGAGACCTTCGAGGGCGAGATCGAGAACCTCTACGTCGAGGGCACCGACATGCCGGGCGTGAAGGCCACGATCGAGGCCAAGCTCCGCCAGGACGAGGCGGTCGACCACGTGATCGCCCTCGGCGCGCCGTTCGCGCTCACCGCCGTGACCTCCGTCGCCGACGCCGGCAGCGAGGCCGAGGTCGCCACCTTCGACCTCAACAGCGAGCTCGCCCAGTCCATCCAGGACGGCGACATCGCCTTCGCCGTCGACCAGCAGCCCTACCTCCAGGGGTACATGGCGGTCGACACCCTGTGGGCGTACAACACCAACGGCAACTTCCCCGGCGGCGGCCAGGAGCCGGTGCTGACGGGCCCCGCCTTCGTCGACGAGTCGAACATCGAGGAAGTCGCCGCGTTCGCGGCCAACGGCACCAGGTGACGGGAACCCGATGAGCCCCACGACATCCGACACCGCCGACCCCTCCGGGCCGACCGGCACGTCCCCCACCGCCAAGGCGGCGGGGGACGTCCCCGGCTCCCCGCCCGGGGGGGACGGCCGCACCACCCGGCGCTCCCTGCCGCGCCGCGTGCTGGCCAGGCCGGAGATGGGCGCCCTGATCGGCGCCGTCGCCGTCTACCTCGTCTTCTACGCGGTCGCCGAGCCGTTCCGCGACGTCGACTCCTTCGTCACCACGATCCTCTACCAGGCCTCGACGCTCGGCATCATGGCCGTGCCCGTGGCCCTGCTGATGATCGGCGGCGAGTTCGACCTCTCGGCGGGCGTCGCCGTCGTCAGCTCGGCGCTCACCGCGAGCATGTTCGCCTACGAGCTGACGTTGAACGTCTGGATGGGCGTGCTCGCCGCCCTCGCCCTCTCCCTCGCGGTGGGCGCGTTCAACGGCATTCTGCTGGTGAAGACAGGCCTGCCCAGCTTCCTGGTGACGCTGGGCACCTTCATGATGCTCCAGGGCCTGAACCTCGCCCTCACCAAGGCCGTCAGCGGCACCGTCAGCACCGACTCCATCAGCGACATGGAGGGCTTCGAGCAGGCGCGCGACGTCTTCGCCTCCACCGTCACCATCCTCGGCACCGACGTCCGCGTCACGGTGCTGTACTGGCTCGCCTTCGCGGCGGTGGCCACCTGGGTCCTCTTCCGCACCCGCTACGGCAACTGGGTGTTCGCCGTCGGCGGGAACCAGGACAGCGCCCGCGCCATGGGCGTCCCCGTCACCTTCGTGAAGATAAGCCTCTTCATGACCGTCGGGTTCGGGGCCTGGTTCGCCGGCATGCACCAGCTCTTCGCCTTCAACACCATCCAGTCCAGCGGCGGCGTCGGCAACGAGCTCCTCTACATCGCCGCCGCGGTCATCGGCGGCGTGCTCCTGACCGGCGGCTACGGCTCCATCTTCGGCCCGGTCATCGGCGCGCTGCTGTTCGGCATGGTCTACCAGGGCGTCGTCTACGCCAACTGGAACCCCGACTGGTTCATGTTCTTCCTCGGCGCGCTGCTGCTGCTCGCCGTGTTGGTGAATCTGTACGTCCGCAAACAGGCCACCCGGAGGTGACCGACGTGACCGCCACGAAGACCGCGGGGACCGCCGCCGGCACCCCCCTCGTCGAGCTCACCGGCGTCGGCAAGTCCTACGGCAACATCCGGGCCCTGCACGGCGTCGACCTCAGCGTCCGCGCCGGGCAGGTCTCCTGCGTGCTCGGCGACAACGGCGCCGGCAAGTCCACCCTCATCAAGATCATCTCCGGGCTCCACCGCCACAGCGAGGGCGCCTTCCACATCGACGGCGCCCCCGTGCGCCTCGGCGGCCCACGCGAGGCCCTCGACCGCGGCATCGCCGCCGTCTACCAGGACCTCGCCACCGTGACGCTCATGCCGGTGTGGCGGAACTTCTTCCTCGGCTCGGAGATCACCAGGGGCCGCTGGCCCCTGCGGTGGCTCGACATCCCGGCGATGAAGCGGATCGCCGACGCCGAGCTGCGGCAGATGGGCATCGTCCTCGACGACCTCGACCAGCCCGTCGGCTCCCTTTCCGGCGGCCAGCGCCAGTCCGTGGCGATCGCCCGCGCCGTGTACTTCGGCGCGCGCGTGCTCATCCTCGACGAGCCCACGGCCGCCCTCGGCGTCAAGCAGTCCGGCGTGGTGCTGAAGTACATCGCCGCCGCCCGCGAGCGCGGCCTCGGCGTCGTCTTCATCACCCACAACCCCCACCACGCCTACATGGTCGGCGACCACTTCACGGTGCTGCGCCTCGGCACCGTCGAACTGAGCGCCCCCCGCGACCGGGTCAGCGTGGACCAGCTCACCCACCACATGGCGGGCGGCGTCGAGCTCACCGCGCTGCGGCACGAACTCGCCCAGGTCAGGGGCGTGGACGTGGCCGAGCTCCCCACGGCGGGCGACGTCCCGGGAGAGACCGGGGAGAAGCGGGTAAACGAGGAGAGCGGCGTGAAGACCGCGACGAAAGCGGATGAGACAGGCGAGACGAACGACACGAACGACACGAGCGAGACGAGCGAGAGAAGCGACACGAACGAGGTGAACGACGCCTGACGGCACCGGCCGGGCCCCGCGGGCGAGCACCCACGGGCCCGGCCCACAGGCAGGTAGCCGCCGGCGACGATGCCGGCCGGCCCGTCAGAAGGAGACCCACCATGCCCGTGCTGGACCGCATCCGCGTCGGCTCGGCCCCCGACTCCTGGGGGGTCTGGTTCCCCGACGACCCCCGACAGGTGCCGTGGCGGCGCTTCCTCGACGAGGTCGCCGAGGCCGGCTACCGCTGGATCGAGCTCGGACCCTACGGATACCTGCCCACCGACCCCGCCCGGCTGCGCGACGAGCTCGCCCACCGCGAGCTGTCCGTCTCCGCCGGCACCGTCTTCACCGCGCTCCACCGCGGCCCCGAGGTGTGGGACGCCACCTGGCGGCACGTCCGCGAGGTCGCCGCCCTCACCCAGGCCATGGGCGCGCGCCACCTCGTCGTCATCCCCGAGTTCTGGCGCGACCCGGCCACCGGCGAGCGCACCGAGAGCCCGACCCTGACCCCCGCCCAGTTCGCGGACCTCGCCCGCGGCCTCGAGCGCCTGGGCCGCGAGGTCCGCGACGCCTTCGGCCTCGACATCGTCGTCCACCCCCACGCCGACACCCACGTCGACACGGAGGAGAACGTCGTCCGCCTGCTGGACGCCACCGACGCCGACGCCGTCCGCCTCTGCCTCGACACCGGCCACTACGCCTACTGCGGCGGCGACAGCCTCCGCCTCATCGAGACCTACGGCGAGCGCCTCGGATACCTCCACCTCAAGCAGGTGGACCCCGCCGTCCTCGCCGAGGTCGTCCGCGACGCGACGCCGTTCGGCGAGGCCGTGCGCCGCGGCGTCTTCCTCGAACCCCCACGCGGCCTACCGGAGATGCCGCCCGTGCTGCACGCCGCGCAGGCCCTGGGCGTCGACCTCTTCGCCATCGTCGAGCAGGACATGTACCCCTGCCCGCCCGAGCGCCCCTTCCCGGTCGCCCGGCGCACCCGTCGTTTCCTCGCCGCGTGCGGGGCCTGACCCACCGTAAGGCACCTCATGAACCACCCCTCCACACGCCGGGCGCCCCTCGGCGTGGCCGTCGTCGGCACGGGCGCCATGGGCGCCGACCACGTGCGCCGCCTCACCGAGGTGACCAGCGGCGCGCGCGTCGTCGCCGTCGCCGACGTCGACGCCGACCGCGTCGCCGCCGTGGCCGCGGCCGTCGACGACTGCACCGCCCACACCGACCCCGTCGCCGCACTCGACGCGCCGGGCGTCGAGGCCGTCCTCGTCGCCTCGCCGGGGCCCGCCCACGAGGCCATCCTGCTCGCCGCCCTCGAACGCGACCTGCCCGTGCTGTGCGAGAAGCCCCTGACCCCCGACCCCGCGAGCGCACTGCGCGTCCTCGCGGCGGAGCAGCGCCTGGGCCACCGCCGCATCCAGGTCGGCTTCATGCGCCGCTACGACGCCGAGTACCTCCGGCTGCGGGCCCTGCTGGCCGCCGGCACCCTCGGCCGCCCCCTGATGTTCCACTGCCGCCACCGCAACGCCGCGCCGCACCCGTCCTTCGTCGACGCGATGCTGATCAACGACTCCGTCGCACACGAGATCGACGCCACGCGCTGGCTGCTCGGCCAGGAGGTCACCGCGGTCACCGTGCACCGCCCGACCCCCTCCGCCCACGCGCCCACCGGGCTCGGCGACCCCCAGCTCGTGATCCTGCGGACCGCCGACGGCGCCCTCGTCGACGTGGAGATCTTCGTCAGCTGCGGCTTCGGCTACCAGGTGCAGGCCGAGGTGGTCTGCGAGCGCGGCACGGCGCGGATCGGCGAGGCCCACGGGCTGATGACGAACACCGCCGCCGGCTGGGGCGGCGCCATCGCCCCCGACTTCGTCGAGCGCTTCGCCGACGCCTACGACCGCGAGGTGCAGGCGTGGGTCGACGCCACCCGACGGGGCGAGACCACCGGAGCCAGCGCCTGGGACGGCTACGCCAGCGCGGCCGTCTGCGCGGCCGGGGTGGCCGCCCAGCGCACCCCGGGGGAGAGCGTCCCCGTCGCCCTCGGGGACCGCCCGCCGTTCTACGACGACCCGCCGTCCCACGACGGCCCGCCGAGCGGAGGCTGACCGCCGTGACCCACCCCGCCAGCCGCCCGCCGGGCACGCTCTTACCCACGGCACCGCCACGACATGATCATCAACCGCCCCGCGCGGATAGGCTCCTGACGACGACGCACCCGGCGAGGACCGAGGAAGGAGGGCCCAGGTGCCAGCGGCCGACCTGAACCTCACCATCGACCGCACCAGCCCCGTCCCGCTGTACTTCCAGCTCTCGCGCCAGCTCCAGGACGCCATAGAACGGGGCCAGCTGCCGCCGGGCACCCTCCTGGGCAACGAGATCGAGCTCGCCGGCCGGCTCGGCCTCTCCCGCCCCACCGTCCGCCAGGCCATCCAGGCCCTGGTCGACAAGGGCCTGCTGGTGCGCCGTCGCGGCGTGGGCACCCAGGTCGTCCACAGCCAGGTACGCCGGCCGCTGGAGCTCTCCAGCCTCTACGAGGACCTCCAGACCGCCGGCGCCCGCCCCGCCACCCGGGTCCTCGACCTCGCCGTCGTCCCGGCCCCGGCGGAGGCCGCCGCCGCCCTCGACCTCGCCGAGGGGACCGAGGTCCGCCTGATCGACCGGCTGCGCCTCACCCACGGCGAACCCATCGCCCACCTGCGCAACTACCTGCCGCTGGCGCTGCTGTCGCCCACCCCGGAGGAGCTGGAGTCCACCGGCCTCTACCGCCTCATGCGCGCCGCGGGCACCACGCTCCACTCGGCCGGCCAGTCGATCGGCGCCCGCGCCGCGACCGCCGCCGAGGCGGGCCTGCTCGCCGAGCCGGAGGGCGCCCCGTTGCTGACGATGAGCCGCACCGCGTACGACGACACCGGCCGGCCCGTCGAGTACGCCACCCACCTCTACCGCGCCTCGCGGTACCGCTTCGAGCTCCAGCTCCTCATCAGGAACTGACCACCGGGAACGGGCCACCGGGCAACGGTCCGTCAGGAACCGACGCGGCGGACCCACGACGCGGTCCTCGGGCCGGTGCCCGAGTGTGCCCATGTCGTGTCAGATGGGTCGTCCGGGAGGAGAGTTCGTGTCGAACGCGTTTACAGAGTGAAGCTCTGACGGTACCGTCAGCTTGGGAGCGCTCCCATTCGCCATGGTTCCCCCACCGGGAGAGATGCGGAGCAGTGACATGAGCCGAAACCCGACCCTCGCACTCCGAAGACGGCTGGCCGTCGTGGCCGGCGGCGTGGCCGCCGTGGTGGCCGCCGCGTTGACGCTGGTCCTGCCGTCGAGCGCCTCGGCGGACCTGCCCTCGGGCTCCACCTTCTACAAGGACCCGGGCTCCCAGGTGGCCCGCTGGGTCGCCGCCAACCAGCAGGACTCCCGACAGCCCCTGATCAACCAGGTGATCGCCCAGCGCCCGCAGGGCATCTGGTTCGCCGTCTACGAGCCCTCGACGGTGACCTCGGACGTCCGGACCATCACCCAGGCCGCCGCCGGCGCGGGACAGATCCCCGTGCTGGTGGTCTACACCCTGCCGGACCGCGACTGCGGCGGCCCCTCGGCGGGCGGCGCGCCCAGCCACAGCGCCTACCGCTCCTGGGTCGACTCCTTCGCCGCCGGCCTCGGCAGCCAGCCCGTCGTCGTCGTCCTGGAGCCGGACTCCCTCGCGCTGACCACCTGCCTGAGCCCGCAGCAGCTCGCGGACCGCAACGCCTCGCTCTCCTACGCGGGCTCCGCGATCCACGCCGCGAACCCGCAGGCCCGGGTCTACTACGACGCCGGACACTCCGCCTGGCACGAGCCGGCGGAGATGGCCGACCGCCTGCGCGCGGCGGGCGCCGCCACCAACGGCGACGGCATCGCCAGCAACGTCTCCAACTACCGCCACACCAGCGACGAGATCGCCTACACCAAGGCGGTCCTGAACCAGCTGGGCGGCTCCGGCCTCGGCGCGGTGATCGACACCAGCCGCAACGGCCAGGGCCCGGCGCCCGACAGCGAGTGGTGCGACCCGGCCGGTCGCGGCGTGGGCCCGGCGCCGACCACAGCGACCGGGGACGGGCAGATCGACGCCTTCCTGTGGATCAAGCCGCCGGGTGAGGCCGACGGCTGCATCGGCCCGGCGGGCCGCTTCTCGCCCGACGCCGCCTACCAGCTCGCGCTCAACGCCGACGACGGCGGCTACGGCGACGGCGGGACCTCCGAGGGCACCTCGGACGGCACCTCCGACGGCACCTCGGAGGGCGGTACCAACGAGGGCACCTCCGGCGGCAACGGCGACGGCTGCGAGGCGAGCTACCGGGTGATCAACGAGTGGTCGGGCGGCTTCACCGGCGAGGTCACGATCTCCTGCGTCGGCGCCTCCCTGAACGGCTGGACCGTCAGCTGGACCTGGCCGGGCTCCCAGCGGCTCACCAACGCCTGGAACTCCAGCTGCACCCAGTCCGGCGCCGTGGTGACCTGCCGGGACTCGGGCTGGAACGGCTCGGTGCCCAGCGGCGGCTCGACCACCTTCGGCTTCAACGCCAGCTTCACCGGCAGCAACCCGCCGCCCAGCGAGGTCACCGTCAGCTGACCCACCCCGGCCGTGTCACCCGGCCACCCCCCACCCCGTCCCACCCGGGCGCCGACGTGCCCGGGTGGGACGGGGCCTCGCGTCCTAGCCCACGGCGTCGTACGTCACGGCGTCGAACGCGCCGCTACGCCGTGACCAGCTCGCCGTCCCGGTAGACCAGCACCCGGTCGGTGCGCGGCACGGCGTGGGCGCCCGACCCCGGCGTGGCCTCGGTGTCCTCGTCGACGACGAGCTGCACGGAGCCGGCCGGCCCGTCGAGCGTGACGAGTTGCGCGCTGCCGAGGTTCTCCACGACGCGGATCTCGCCGGCCAGCGAGCCGGGAACGGCCGTGGCGGAGTGGCCGAGGTACTCGGGGCGCACCCCGTAGGTCACCGCCTCGCCGTCCGTGAGCCGGCCCGCCAGCGCCGGCGGGACCGGGAGGACGGCGCCGCCGACCTCGACGCCGGTCTCCTCGCCGGCGGCGCGGACGGTGCCGGGCAGCAGGTTCATCGGGGTGGAGCCGATGAACGAGGCCACGAAGGTGTTCGCGGGCCGGCGGAAGACCTCCGTGGGGGTGCCGAGCTGCCGGATGCGGCCGGCCTCCATGACCGCGATCCGGTCGGCGAGGGCGAGCGCCTCCGCCTGGTCGTGGGTGACGAAGACCGTGGTGACGCCGAGCTCCGCCTGGAGCCGCTTCAGGAAGGTGCGGGCCTCCAGCCGCAGCCGGGCGTCGAGGTTGGACAGCGGCTCGTCGAAGAGGAAGACCCGGGGGTGGCAGGCCATCGCGCGGGCGAGCGCGGCCCGTTGCTGCTGCCCGCCGGAGAGCTGCGCCGGGCGGCGCTCCAGCAGCTCGGCGAGGCCGAGCTCCCGCGCGGTGGCGGCGGCCTTGGCGCGGCGCTCGTCCCGTGGCACCTTCTGGATGCGCAGCGGGTAGGCGATGTTGTCGGAGACGGTCATGTGGGGGAAGAGCGCGTAGTCCTGGAAGACCATGGCCACGTCGCGGCGGCCCGGGGGCAGCGCGGTGACGTCCTCCTCGCCGATGCGGACGGTGCCGCCGGTGGCGGTCTCGAGGCCGGCGAGGGTGCGCAGCAGCGTCGTCTTGCCGCAGCCCGAGGGGCCGAGCAGTGCGAAGAACTCCCCGGCGTGGATGGTCAGGTCGACGGCGTCCAGGGCGCGGACGCCCCCCGGGTAGGTCTTGGAGAGCCCGGTGAGGGTGATCCCCGCCGGGGCCGCCGCGCCTGAGGTGGCCCTCGCGGCCCTCGCGCCCCTCGTGGTCCTCGTGGTCCTCGCGGTCTTCGCTGGGGTGGTGCCGGCGCCGTTCCCGGCGTCGTTCTGGGTGGTCGTCAACGCTTGATTCCTCCGTGGAAACGGAAGCCGTAGCGGGAGCTGACGAAGAGGAACATCAGCACCACGGGCAGGGAGTACAGGAGGGAGAAGGAGGAGATGAGGGCCAGGTTCGGCTGGCCGCCCTCGGTGTAGAAGGTGTACATGACCACGGCGGCGGGCGACTTGTCCGGGTCCCGCAGCAGCAGGAACGGGATCAGGAAGTTCCCCCAGACCTGCGCCACCGACCAGACCGCGATCGTCGCGAGCCCGGGACGCACCATCGGCACCACGAGGTGGCGCACGATCTGGAGCGGCGAGGCGCCGAAGACCCGCGCCGACTCCTCGTAGGAGCGGGGCGTGCCGTCCATGAAGTCCTTGAGGATGAAGATGGCGCTGGGCAGCAGCCCGCCGGAGAGGACCAGGACGACGCCGAGCTGGGAGTCGATGAGGTTCAGCTCGTGGGCGAGGTTGAAGATCGGGACCATGGCCGCCGTGCCCGTCACGATCGAGGACAGCAGCAGCAGCGCGTACAGCAGCGCGTCCCTGCCGGGGATGCGGACGCGGGAGAGGGCGTAGGCGGCGAGCGCGGCCAGCGTCACGACGACGGCGCCCGTGCCGGCGGCCAGCACCACGGAGTTGCCGAGGGACCGCATGGCGTACGGGTTGTCCAGCAGCGTCTCGAAGTTCGTCAGCGTGAACTCGGGGAGCGACGCGCCGACGCCGGGGGCGCGGTCGAAGGGCGCGAACGCCAGCCACAGCAGGGGGACGGAGAAGAAGGCCAGCAGGAGGCAGCAGGCGGTGTAGTACCCGATGCGCCGGACGGTCTGGCGGGCGGCCTGGCGCGCCGCGACGGCGTCGGGGCCCGCCCCGGCGCCCGCCCCGGCGCCCGCCCCGCGGCCCGTGCCGGCGCCCGTGCCCGTGCCCGTGTTCGCTTCGGTGGTGGCTTCGGTGCTCATGCCTCGGCCCTCCCGCGCCGCCGCAGCAGGCGGACGTAGAAGAGCGCGATGACGAGGTTCGCCAGCAGCATCAGCACGGAGATCGCCGCCCCGTAGCCCAGCTCGCCGCCGAAGACGGCGGAGCGGTAGATGAAGACCGGCATGATCTCGGTCGCGTCCTCGGGACCGCCGCCCGTCAGCAGGAACGGGGTGAAGTCGTTGAACGTCCACAGGCTGATGAGCAGGAGGTTGGTCAGGATGTGGCCCCGGATGCGGGGGAAGACCACGTCCCGCAGCTGCTGCCAGTTCGAGGCGCCCGCCAGCCGCGCCGTCTCCAGGTGGGAGGGCGGCACGTTCTGGAGCGCGGCGGCGTAGAGCATCATCGAGAACGCCGTGCCCCGCCAGATGTTGAAGACGATGATCGACAGCATGGGGTGCTCCAGCAGCCACGCCGTCCCCGGGGTGCCGAGCAGGGCGTTGAGCGTGCCGTCGTCCCGGTCCAGCAGCGCGATCCACAGGAACGCGATCACCGAGCTGGGCAGGATCCACGCCAGCAGCACCATCGCCTCCACGAGGCGGCGCAGCACCCCGCGCCGCTCGCGCATCAGCCAGGCGATGGCGAAGCCCAGCACCGCCTGGCCGAGGACGGCGGAGCCCAGCACGAACTGGAGGGTCAGGACGAGGGAGTGGGTGAACTCCTCCTCGTCGAGGGCGCGCTCGAAGTTGTCGAGGCCGACGACCTCGGGCTCGGCGGCGGCCAGGCCGGTGAGCTGGTAGTCGGTCGCGCCCAGGTAGATCGTCCACAGGGCGGGGAAGACGAGGAAGGCCGCGACGAGGAGCACGGCCGGCGCGACGAACACCGTCGCGCGCAGCCGGCCGAGCCCCGCCGCGTCGCCGTCCGTGGCCGCGGCCTCCACCGCGACCACGGCGTCGTCGCCGCGGGGAGGCGCCTCCCCGCCGGGCTTACCGGGAGACGGTGCCGTCGTCACCGACGAGCTCCTGGAGGTCCTCCTCGTACGCCGCCGCCGCGTCGTTTGGACTGTCCCCGTCGACCACGGCGGCCGTGGCCTCCTGGAGCAGCACCGACACCTGCGGGTAGATCGAGCTGGCGGGCCGGAAGGAGGTCAGCGGCAGCACCTCGTCCGAGAGGTAGGACAGGAACGGGTCGTCGGCAAGCATCGCGTCGTTGACGTCGGTGCGGGCGGTGATCCTCGGGCCGCTCGGCATCGACTCCCTGAACGCCTCGGGCGAGTGCATGAACTCCAGCAGCTCGTAGGCGAGCTCGGCGTTGTCGCTGGCGGGGTTCACGACGCGGACGGCGCCGCCCGACATGCTGACGAAGTCCTGCCCGCGCACGCCCGCGCCCGGCTCGACGGCCGGGATCATGGCGTAGCCGACGGTCTCGTCCCGGCCCTCCATCGGGGCCACGCCGTCGGCCGGGTCGAGGACGTCGCGCCAGAAGTAGTCGCCCTCGGCGAGGATGCCGACGCTGCCCTCGGCGAACTGCTGGAACGACTTGTCCCGGCCCTGGGTCTCCTGCTGGAGCTGCGGGTCGCCGAGGCCGCCGCCGTAGATGTCCTCGTAGAGGCCGAGGGCCTGGACCAGGCCGTCGCTGGCGCCGGTCCAGCTGTCGTCCGCGTCGGAGTGGATCTCCTCGCCGGTGCCGGCGAGCAGCGGCAGCAGGCCCTGCATCGTGGTGGCCTCGCCCATGGCGGTGCCGGCGTTGAGCTGGATCGGGGTGACGTCCTCCAGCGCGGACAGGGCCTCGGCGGCGTCGATGATCTCCGCCCAGCTGGTGGGCTGCCACTCCTCCGGCAGCCCGGCCTCGCGGAACAGCTCCTTGTTGTAGAACAGCACGCGCGCGTCGGTGCCCGCCGGGATGCCGTAGCGCTCGCCGTCGAACGTGGCCAGCTCCTGCACGGCCTCGGGGATCTGCTGCCAGCCGTCCCACTCGGCGGTGGCGGGGGAGGCCTCGCTCAGCGGGGCGATGTACCCGGCCTCGGCGAACTCGCCGAGCCATATGCCGTCCAGCGCGAACACGTCGGGTCCGGAGCCGGACTGGAGGTCGAGCGCGAGGCGCGACTTGTACTGCTCGTCGTCGACGCCGCTGGGCTCGAAGGTGACCTCGACCTCGACGCCCGCGTCGGCCTGGGCGCGCTCGAAGTTCGGGATCACCCAGTTCTCGACCCACGCGGCGTCCTCGGCGTTCTTGCCGCCGGCGATCGCGTTGAGACTGATCGTCAGCCGGCCCGCGCCGCCCGACCCGCCGTCAGAGTCGCCGCCACAGGCGGCGAGTGAGAGCGTGAGGCCGGCCACCCCCGCGATGGCCGCCGCGCGCCCGGCCGCCCGGCTGGTGCGTGATCTCATGAGACCTCTCCCTCGCTGATTCTCCGTTGAATCCCTCGCGGAAAGCGTTCCCCGTCGCAGTTGACCATGCGCGCTGCGGTCGTCAGTGGCAAGAGGCGTGCAACGAGTGGGACGTGGGGGAGGCGTGAGGTGGCGCTCGGTGATCGGGGGGTTACCGCGGGGTGGGTCGCTCGCGCTGGTCGACGTGGTCACCGCCGTCGCGCTCACCGCCGCCGCCGTCGCCGCCGTGCTCGCGGTCGTCGTCGCCGTCGCGCTCGCGGTCCTCGTGCCCATGGTCGTCGCGGCGGCGCCGGTGACGCCGGCCCCGTGCCAGCAGGATCACGGTCGCGCACAGCGCCGCGACGGTCGAGCCGAGCAGCACCGCCACCTTCACGGCCGCCGCCAGCGCGGGTTGGTCCTCGAACGCCAGCTCGGTGATGAGGAGGGAGACGGTGAAGCCGATGCCCGCCAGCATCGCGCCGCCCGCCATGTCGGGCCAGCTCAGCGACGGGTTGAGCCGGGCGGGGGTCAGGCGGACGGCGAGGTAGGTCGCGCCGAGGATGCCGACGAACTTCCCCGCCACCAGACCCAGGGCCACCCCCGTCGCCGCCGGCTCGCCCGCCATCTTCTCCAACGCGTCGGGCGAGATCTCGACACCGGCGGCGAAGAGCGCGAAGAGCGGCACGGCGACGGCGGCGGAGTAGGGGTGGACCCGGTGCGCGATCCGGTCGGCCGGGGACTCCTCCTCGTCCGGGCGGCTGGTGACGCGCAGCAGCATGCCGAGAGCGACACCCGCGATCGTCGCGTGGACGCCGCTGTTGTACATCAGGACCCAGACGGCCAACGCCAGCGGCACGTACAGGTACCAGCCGCGGACGTTTCGGCGGTGGAGCACGTAGAAGACGGCGAGGACGGCCAGGGCGCCGGCGAGCGCGAGGAGGTTCAGGGTGGCGGTGAAGAAGACCGCGATGATCAGGATCGCGATCAGGTCGTCGACGATCGCGAGCGTCAGCAGGAAGGTGCGCAACGCCGCCGGCAGCTGCCGGCCGACCAACGCCAGCACGCCCAGGACGAACGCGATGTCGGTGGCCATCGGCACGGCCCAGCCGTCCATGGGCCCACCGCCCGCCCCGGCGACCGCCACGTAGATCAGCGCCGGCAGCACCACGCCGCCGCATGCCGCGACCACGGGCAGCACGGCCTCCGCGGGGCGGCGCAGCTCGCCGACGACCAGCTCACGCTTGAGTTCGATGCCGGCGACGAAGAAGAAGAGCGCGAGCAGCCCGTCCGAGGCCCAGTGGCCGACGGACAGCTCCAGGCCGAGCGCCGGGATGTCGAGGTGGTGGTCACGCAGCGAGGTGTACGCGTCACTGAGGGCGGAGTTGGCCAGGACGAGCGCGAGGATGGTGGCGACCAGCAGCGACAGCCCGCCGAAGACCTCCGTGCGGAAGAAGTCCGCCACCGCCTTCCGCTTGGGGACGGTGGTCATGAGGGCGTCGCGGCGGGAGGCGGTGTGCGGGGACTGGGCGGGGGGCTGCGTCACGGGGCGGACCTTTCGGGCGTCGGTCGAGCACGTCACCGGCACGGAACACCATGGTTCCGCGCCTGTCGCCGACCAGACTTCCCGGCTCGCCCTGTCTGTCGTCCCTTGTCGCCTCCCGGTGTCGCCGTCTCGCACTCTTTCGTGGAGGGTACACGGAAGGCGTGGCGACAGGCTGCTCTAGCTCAGGTCCGCGAACGCCTCCACCGCCGGCGTCTTCCCGGTCACGATGATCACGTCACCCGGCTCGACGACGGTCTCCGCCGTCGCGTACGTGAAGTCCTGCCCCGGCCGCTTGATGCCGACGACGGTGACGCCGTGCTTGGTCCGCACCGCGCTCTCCCGCAGCGGCACGCCCGTGGCGATGTCCGGCGCGACCGTCTTCGCCAGCGCGTAGTCGTCGTCGAACTCGATGAAGTCCAGCATCCGGCCGGTCACCAGGTGGGCCACCCGCTCGCCCATCTCGTGCTCCGGCAGCACCACGTGGTGGGCGCCCAGCCGCTCCAGGATCTTCCCGTGCTGGCGACTGATGGCCTTGGCCCAGATGTTCGCCACGCCCTCCTCCAGCAGGTTGGAGGTGGTCAGGATGCTCGCCTCGATGTCCGTGCCGATGGCGACGACCGCGGACGTGAACTCGTGCACGCCCAGCTGCCGCAGCACCTCCGGGTCGGTGCAGTCGGCCACGGCCGCGTGCGTGAGGTAGTCGCTGTGGCGCTGGATCAGCCGCTCGTCCTCGTCGATGCCGAGCACGTCCCAGCCGCGCCGCGCCAGCTCCTCCGCCAGCGAGCTGCCGAACCGGCCCAGGCCGATCACCGCGATCCGCTGGTCGCCCACGTCCTGCCGGGCGTAGGAGCGCGCCAGCTGCTCGCGCCGCCGCCGGCGCATCGAGTGCAGGTAGTTCCCCATCGTCTCCTCCTGGGACCCCGGGCACCACGACCAGGGGACCTAGCCAATGATCGGCCTTTCCTCGGGCAGCTGGTACCGCCTGCGCCGCTCGCGCAGCGCCAGCGCCGACACCAGGGTGATCGGTCCGACACGGCCGACGAACATCAGCACCGTGACGATGACCTGACCCGCCCCCGGCAACTCCGGTGTGAGCCCGGCCGACAGGCCCACGGTGCAGGCCGCGGAGACCGCCTCGAAGAGCACCACCTCGAAGGGCGCGTCCACGATCGCCAGGAGCGCGATCGTGGACATGATCACGAGGCCGATCCCCAGCAGCGCCACCGTCAGGGCCTGCCGCAGCACGTGCGGAGCGAGCTGTCGCCGGAAGACCCCGGAGGTGGGCTCGCCGCGCACCTCGGCGATGATCGCGGCACCCAGCACGGCGAAGGTGGTGACCTTGATGCCGCCCGCGGTGCTGGCGCTGCCGCCGCCGATGAACATCAGCACGCACGTGACCAGCAACGTCGCCGACTCCATGGCCGTGACGTCCGCCGCGTTGTACCCCGCCGAGCGGCTCATTACGGAGTGGAAGAACGAGCCGAGCGCCTTCTCGCCCACGGCCAGGGGCCCCAGCGTGTTCGGGTTCTCCCACTCCAGCCACAGCGTCAGCACCATGCCGGCCACCAGCAGGATGGCCGTGGTCACCACGGTGAGCTTCAGGTGCAGCGACCAGCCCCGCCGGCCTCTCCGCCGCCGGGAGCGGTGGCGCAGCACCTCGATGATGACGGGGAAGCCGATGCCGCCGAGGATCACCGACAGCGCCACCGGCAGCGTCACCCACGGGTCGGTGGCGTAGGAGGTGAGGCTGTCGGTGTACAGACCGAACCCGGCGTTGTTGAACGCCGACACCGCGTGGAAGACGCCCTCGTACACCGCGCGGCCGAAGGGTAGACCGTGGCCCAGGGAGAAGCGCAGCGTCAGGATCGTCGCCGTCACCAGCTCGACGACGAGGATGATCGCGGCCACCCGCACCAGCACGCGGCGCACCTCGCCGATACCGGCCCTCGTCTCGGCCTGTACGTTCAGGGCCATCCGCAGCCGCAGCTTGCCCGCGATCAGCAGCGCGAGCAGCGAGGCCATCGCCATGATGCCGAAGCCGCCGACCTGGATCATCGCGAGGATGACGCCCTCGCCGAAGCCGCTCCAGTACGTGCCGGTGTCCACCACCACCAGCCCCGTCACGCAGATCGCGGACGTGGCCGTGAACAGGGCGGTCAGCAGCGGCGGCGTCGTGCCGTCCTCGGTGGCGAGCGGCAGCGCGAGCAGCGTGGTGCCGGCGAGCACCGCCAGGGCGAACGCGATCACCACCATGCGGGCCGGGTGGATCGTGACGAGCGTCCGGCGCAAGGACGTCACCCACTGCGCCACGTCGATCCCGTCCTCGTCACTCGGGTCTCCTCAGTCTGGAGGGGGCCCCACCGCACCGCCTCACGATAACGTGGCCCCGCCCGGGCGCCCCGGCCCCGCCACTCGGGTTCTCCCGGACGCGTCGCGCGTCCCTTCCCCCTCGCCCACCCTCGTCGGCCTCCCGTCAAGAGGACGACCGTGACAAGACGGACACAGTCATGGACACGACGGCATCGGCCGCCGTGGGGGCGGATAGTCTGAGGATTGACTGTTGACTATCGAGTATCTCGCGCGCCAACTGCCAGTCCGGTGTGTGCCAGGGGGAGAGGAAGCGTCGTGCGGCTGTTCCTGACCGTCGTCGATCCGTACACCAACAACCGCGCCGACGTCGTGATCGAGGCCGATGCCCAGACGACCGTCGGAGCCATCACCCCCGAGCTACGGCAACACGTCGGCGGCCAGCCCCCCGCGGCCCAGGGGCAGGCCGGGTACGGACAGGCCGGATACGGGCAGCAGGCCGGGTACGGGCAGGCGGGATACGGCCAGGCCGGGTACGGGCAGCAGGCCGGGTACGGACAGGGCGGCTGGGCCGCCCAGGCGCAGGCCCAGGACCAGATATACGTCGACGGCGCGCTCGTCGACCCCCGGCTCACCCTCGCCGACTCCCCCCTGCGCGAGGGCGCCATCGTCAGCCTCAACCACCCCTCCGGCTGCCTGCCGCCCGAGCCGCACGGCACCGTCGAGGTCCGCGTCATCAGCGGCCACGGCGCCGGCGCGGTGCACCGCCTCGGGGTCGGCCGCACCGAGGTCGGCAACAGCCAGGGCGTCGGCATCCGGCTGGAGGACCCGAAGGTTCCCGAACGCGCCCTCCTGCTCGTGGTGAAGGCCAGCGGCGACTGCACCGTCACCGCCCAGCCCGGCGTCGAGATCAAGCTCGACGGCGTGCCGCAGCCGGCCGCCGAACTGCCCTGGGCCTACGGCAGCCAGCTCACCCTCGGCGACACCCTGCTGGAGCTCACCCCGTACTTCCCGCCCGACGCCGCGCTGCGCCGCTCCGAGGACGGCACCGGCTTCGACTACAACCGGCCGCCGCGGCTGCTGCCGCCCGAACGCCCCACGCAGTTCCGCCTCCCCAGGGAGCCCTCCGAGCGGGAGAAGCGCCCGATCCCGTGGCTGATGGCGCTGCTGCCCATCGTCGGCGCCGTGTTGATGGCCGCCATCCGCGACCGCTGGATCTTCCTGCTGATCGCCTTCCTCAGCCCGCTGATGATCCTCGGCAACTACCTGAACGACAAGAAGAAGGGCCGCAAGAGCTACGCCAAGCAGATGGCGGAGTGGCGCGAGACGAAGGCCCGCATCGAGAAGGACGCCGGGGACGCGCTGCGCGTGGAGAGCTTCGCCCGCCGCCACGCCGCGCCCGACCCGGCCACCGTCCTCAACGCGGCCAGCGGCCCGCGCACCCGCCTGTGGGAGCGCCGCCGCACCGACGACGACCACCTGCTGCTGCGGGTGGGCACCCTCGACATCGACTCCGACGTCACGGTCCACGACCCCGACCAGGACGAGCACAAGCGCGCGGTGATCTGGAAGGTCCCCGACGCGCCCGTCACCATCTCGCTCAGCACCCACGGCGTCGTCGGCTACGCCGGGCCGGGCGGCGCCGCGCGGGCCATGGGCCGGTGGGCCGTGGGCCAGATCGTCGGCCTGCACAGCCCCGTCGACGTCCAGATGTACCTCCTGACGGACGCCTCCGGCCAGGAGCACTGGGAGTGGGTGCGCTGGCTGCCGCACATGCGGCCCAACTCCGGCCAGGACAGCTCGATCATGGTCGGCACCGAGGCCGAGACCGTCGGCACCCGCGTCGCCGAGCTGATCGCCATGCTCGACGCCCGCCAGGAGTCGCAGAAGCGCGGGGCGTCGCGCACCACCTTCGCCAACGAGCCCGACGTCGTCATCGTCTTCGACGGCTCGCGCCGCATGCGGTCCCTGCCCGGCGTCATCCGGCTGCTGCGCGAGGGCCCCGCGGTCTCGATGTTCTCCATCTGCCTCGACGAGGAGGACCGCTTCCTCCCCGAGGAGTGCCGCGCGGTCGTCGCGGCGGAGTCCACCGCCGGCGACGCCGGCGCCTGGCCCGGGTACTCGGCCCCGAGCGCGCCCGCGTTCGGCCCGCCCACCGGCTTCCTCCTCGGCGACCCCCGCCACCAGGCGGCCGTCGGCTTCCAGGCGCCGCAGGCGCGCCGCTCGCGCGGTGGCGAGGTCAAGCTGCCCGAGACGCTGCGGGTGCACCAGGCCGGCGCCGACCGGCTGCGCGGCGTGCGGCCCGACTGGGTCGGCACCGGCTGGTGCGAGCTCGTGGCCCGCTCGATATCGGCGCTGCGGGACATCAGCGGCGAGTCCGAGGACGCGGCGCTGCCGAGCTCCAGCCGCCTGCTGGACGTGCTCGAACTGGAGCCGCCCACCCGCGACGCCGTCGCCGGCCGCTGGCAGATGCGCCCTGAGTCCACGATGGCGATGATCGGCCAGTCCTACGACGGGAACTTCGGCATCGACCTGCGCCGCGACGGCCCGCACGGCCTGATCGCCGGCACCACGGGCGCCGGCAAGTCGGAGCTGCTCCAGACGATCGTCGCCTCCCTCGCCGTCGCGAACACGCCGGAGAACATGACGTTCGTCCTCGTCGACTACAAGGGCGGCGCGGCGTTCAAGGACTGCGTCGACCTGCCGCACACCGTCGGCATGGTCACCGACCTCGACAACCACCTCGTGGAGCGCGCCCTGCGCTCGCTGGGCGCCGAGCTCACCCGCCGCGAGCACATCCTCGCCGCCGTCGGCACCAAGGACATCGAGGACTACCAGGACCTGCGACGCCGTGAGCCGGGCCGCCACTCGGCCATGCCCCGCCTGCTGATCGTCATCGACGAGTTCGCCTCGCTCGCCCGCGAGCTGCCCGACTTCGTCAAGGGCCTGGTGAACATCGCGCAGCGAGGCCGTTCGCTCGGCATCCACCTGCTGCTGGCCACCCAGCGCCCCGGCGGCGTCGTCTCCCCGGAGATCCGCGCCAACACCAACCTCCGGATCGCGCTGCGCGTCACCGACAGCAGCGAGTCCACCGACGTCATCAACTCGCCCGACTCCGCCCACATCCCGAAGTCCGCCCCCGGACGGGCCTACGCCCGCCTCGGCGCCGCCTCACTGGTGCCGTTCCAGTCGGGACGCGTCGGTGGCCGCAGGCCCGGCACGTCCACGCAGACGGCGGCGCCGCCGTGGTCGCAGCGGCTGGACTGGACGGGACTTGGCCGCAGCCGCCCCAAGCCGCCGAAGCGCGACGACTCCAGCGAGGAGGAGATCACCGACCTGAAGGTGCTGGTCGGCGCCATCTCCGAGGCCAACCGCGCGCTGCGCATCCCGCAGCAGCACAGCCCCTGGCTGCCGCCGCTGGCGGAGCGGGTGCTGCTGGGCGAGCTGCCCCCGGCCTCCGCCGCCGGCACCCTGCCCGCGGTGCCGTTCGCGCTGGAGGACCTGCCCGACACCCAGAGCCGCCGGCCGCTCGCCATCGACCTGCGCGTCTTCAGCCACCTGATCATCGGCGGCTCGCCGCGCACCGGCCGCTCCCAGGTGCTGCGCACCATCGCCGCCTCGCTGGCCAGCATGCTGCGGACTGAGGACGCCCACCTCTACGGCATCGACTGCGGCAACGGCGCGCTGAACATCCTCAGCCGCCTGCCGCACTGCGGCGCCGTCGTCAGCCGCAACGAGGTGGACCGCGTCAAGCGGCTGATCAAGCGGCTGGTCGAGGAGGTGGGCCGCCGTCAGGAACTGCTCGCCGCGGGGGCGCTCGCGGACATCAGCGAGCAGCGGGCCGCCGCCGCGCCCGAGGACCGGCTGCCGCACATCGTCGTGCTGCTCGACCGCTGGGAGGGCTGGGCGAACTCCCTCGGCCAGATCGACACCGGCGCGCTGACCGACGACGTGTACCAGCTGATGCGGGAGGGCGCGAGCGTCGGCGTGCACTTCGTCATCACCGGCGACCGGTCCGTGCTGACCGGCCGGATCAGCTCCCTGAGCGAGGAGAAGTTCACCTTCCGGCTCTCGGAGCGCGTGGACTACGGCGCGATCGGCCTCAACGGCCGCAAGATGCCGGAGGAGATCCCCTCGGGCCGCATGTACCGGGCCATCGCCGGAACCGAGGCGCAGGTCGCGGTCCTCGCCGAGGACCTCACGGGACAGGCGCAGGCGGCGGCCATCGCGCAGATCGCGGAGGCCGCGACCCGGCGCGACGAGGCGGTGCCGCGCTCCCGCCGCCCGTTCCGGGTCGACGTGCTCCCCAGCCGCCTCACGCTGGCCGACGCCTGGCAGATGCGGGACCCGGCCAGCGACCAGGTGCGGCTGTGGGCGCTGATCGGCGTCGGCGGCGACGAGCTCGTCGGCATGGGCCCCGACCTGGCCGAGGGCATCCGGGCGTTCATGATCGCTGGCCAGCCGAAGTCCGGCCGCAGCACGCTGCTGTTGAACATCGCCGACACCCTCCTCGCCCGCAGCGTGCGGCTCGTCGTCGCCACCCCGCGGGAGTCGCCGCTGCGCGGCCTGGAGGGCCGCGAGGGCGTGCTGAAGGTCTTCACGGGCAACAAGCTGACCGCCGACGAGGTCCGCGAGGCCACCGCCACCGCCTCCCCCGAGCACCCGGTCGTGGTGATGGTGGACGACGCGGAGGAGCTGCGGCGCTGTGACGCGAGCGACGAGCTGAAGGCCGTGATCACCCGGGGCGCCGAGCGCGGCACCGCGGTCGTGCTCGCGGGCGATGGCGAGGAGGTCGGCGGCGGCGTCAGCGGCTGGCAGCCGGAGGCGAAGAAGGCGCGCCGCGGCGTGCTCCTCTCGCCGCGCAACCACCGCCAGGGCGACCTGATCGGAGCGAAGCTGCCGCGCAGCGCGGCTGTTGACAAGGTGCAGCCGGGCAGCGGCATCCTGCACCTGGGAGACGGCACGCCGGTCGCGGTGAAGATCCCCGAACGGTGACCGGACCCGGCCGTTCGACACAGGAGCGGGACGAGAGTGGGACAGGACTGCTACACGTGTGCACGGGCCTTTTTGACAGCCCGTGTGGCTAAGATCTTCATGGTATTTCCGGCGGCCTTGGGGGCCGCTACGTGGACGGGGAGGCCCTCAGGTGTGTGACCTGTACATCGACTACGACATGCTGGAGCGCACGCGCAGCAACCTGACGAACATCACCGAGATCCTGGAGAGCCCGACCGACGAGATCTCCTCCTGGGGGACCCAGAGCGCGGGTGTCGAGGAGCTCTCCAACCGGCTCGGCGAGTTCGACGACGAGTGGGACTACGGCATCGGGAAGATCCGCGAGTTCGCGACCAACGCGGGCGAGATGCTGGCGGGCCTCATCCAGGCGTGGCAGCAGTACGACCTCGACCTGGCCAAGGCGCTCCGCGAGAACAACCAGTGACGACGGGGGATCGCTGACATGACCGCACCAACACTGAGTGACTTTCCCGCCCTGGGCTTCATACCGTGCCCGGGTGATCCGGACGCGATGGATGCCATCGTCTCGGCTTTCTCGGACACCTCGAACCGTTTGGAGGAGGTGTGTTCCGTTCTGACGGGGGCGGACGAGGGGGAGTGGCGTGGGCTGACGGCGATTGCTTTCCGTGAGGTTCTGGATGGTGATCTGAGGCCGAAGGTGGATGACGCGCATCAGTCGTTCAGTGATGCGCATCGTGCGTTGGCGAACTGGTTGGACCGGATGCGGGAGGACCAGGCGACGGCGGACAGTATCGAGGCGGACGCGGCGGCGGCGAAGGCGGACATGGAGGCGGCGCAGACGCTTCTGGACGGGATGCCGCCGGACACGCGGAACGAGGACCCGCCGGAGGACGAGTCGGACGAGGACCGGCAGCAGCGGGAGGACGACGAGCAGGCCCGTGGGGACGCGGAGTCGGACTTCCGGGTGGCCGAGGCGGCGTTGCAGGAGTTCCGCGACCGCGCGACGACGCTCAAGGAGAACTACGAGGACTACGCGGGGGACGTCGCCGACCAGTTGCGGGACGCGATGGACATCGCGCCCAACGAGCCGGGCTTCTTCGGCCGGATGGCGGAGGCGGTCGCCGGCTTCGTCGACTCGATGATGGACTTCATCGCCGACCTCGGCGACATGATCATCGCCGCCCTCGGTCAGCTGGCCCCGATCCTGTCGGTCATCAACAACATCCTCGGCATCGTCATGATGGTGCTGAGCATCGTGGCGCTCTTCATCCCCGGCTTCGGTCTCGCGCTGTTCATCCTCGCCGTCGTCTCCCTCGCCCTGACCTACGCGCAGAAGGTCGGCGAGACCGGCAGCTTCACCGAGGCCCTGAAGAGCCCGAGCGTCTGGGTCTCCGCCGCCGGTGTCCTCTTCGGAGGCGCGGGCCTCGCGATGGCGCGGTACGCCGGGCCGGCGATGCAGACGGCGGGCTCGATGAGCTCGTTGCGCACCATGGGCTTCTCCATCCGCCCCGCGGGCACGTACCTCTCCCAGGGCGTCACCAACGCCCAGTACGTCCACAACGCCTCGGCCGGCTTCACCTACGCGGCGGAGACGTACAACGCCTTCTTCAACCCCGAGGGCAACCACTTCGGCAACCTGACGGGCATCGGCGTCAACGGGTCCTTCGGCCCCTTCGCGATCGGTGACTCCTCCGGCGGTGGCCCCTCCGGCTCCGACGTCGTGGACAACTTCACGGCCGACGACCAGGAGCAGGCGGCCGGACTCCTCGGGACGAACGCGGACACCTACAGCACGAGGTAGCCTCCCGGCGGCCCGGGGTCGGGCCGCGTAGCACGGGCGGGACAGACGGGACAGAACAGGAACAACAGCCATGGACTCTGCCACAACGGCGCCGAAGCCCGAGGAGCGGACGCCCGACGAGATCCCGCCGGCCGCGCTGCTCCAGCTTCCCAGTGACTGGTTCAACTTCCTCCAGGAGCCGACGGACGACGAGGCGTCCCGGCGGCACTTCGCCACCTTCATCGAGCGCCTCTTCCCCGAGATGGAGCCGAAGGCGAGGGGGGAGGCCATCGAGGGGCTGATGGCCTGGCGGGATCAGCTGTGGGCCTCCGGCCTTCTCGCCCACGGCATGGTGGTCGCCCCGCCGTCCGACGAGGGCGGGGCGGTGTTCTGGCAGATCATGGTCACCCTCGTGAAGGTTCCCGAGCTCAGCGAGGACATCGACCCCGGTGCCCTGCTCTCGCGCTTCTTCGAGCAGGGCATCGAGGGCGACGCGTTCGTCGAGCAGTTCGAGACGGCGCTCGGCCTCGGCGCGGGCTACGTGGCGCAGACCCCGGTGCCCGCGGAGCACAGGGCGCCGGGCAGTCCGATGACGCACGGCGGCACGGCCGCCGCGATCTCCTGCCCGCGCGGGGGCGGCTGGAGCATCCTCGTCATGGGCGCGTCCCAGGACCCCACGCAGTGCGCGCAGCTCGGATGGCTGGTGGGCCAGATCGCCGGTCACTCGACGCTCCAGGAGGTTGGTGAGAACGCGGAGGGGCAGGTGCCCGCGCCCCAGAGCGCCGCCACGGCGCCGCCGGCCGCCGCCACCGCCACGGTCGCGTCCCCGACGGTCTTCCCGCCGGGCGCGCCCCCGGCAGCGCCGCCGGCCGCGCCCTGGCAGTGACACCACCACCGTCGCGTGGGGTCGCCCCCCTGACCCCACGCCCGGCTCCTCACGCGCCCCGTTGATCACTCCGGGTGGTCGGATTCCGGCCACACTGTGACGAAGGCCGGGACAGGGCGCCACGGTCGCTCATAGTGTTTTCCCACACACCGGTTCGCGAAGGACGAGCGGCGGTGGGCGCCGCGCGTCGACGACGGGGGGACGTGGGATGACGGCACCGACTCTGAGTGACTTTCCGGCGTTGGGGTTCATCCCGTGTCCGGGTGATCCGGACGCGATGGATGCCATCGTCTCGGCCTTCTCGGACACCTCGAACCGTCTGGAGGAGGTGTGTTCCGTTCTGACGGGGGCGGACGAGGGGGAGTGGCGTGGGCTGACGGCGATTGCTTTCCGTGAGGTTCTGGATGGTGATCTGAGGCCGAAGGTGGATGACGCGCATCAGTCGTTCAGTGATGCGCATCGTGCGTTGGCGAACTGGTTGGACCGGATGCGGGAGGACCAGGCGACGGCGGACAGTATCGAGGCGGACGCGGCGGCGGCGAAGGCGGACATGGAGGCGGCGCAGACGCTTCTGGACGGGATGCCGCCGGACACGCGGAACGAGGACCCGCCGGAGGACGAGTCGGACGAGGACCGGCAGCAGCGGGAGGACGACGAGCAGGCCCGTGGGGACGCGGAGTCGGACTTCCGGGTGGCCGAGGCGGCGTTGCAGGAGTTCCGCGACCGCGCGACGACGCTCAAGGAGAACTACGAGGACTACGCGGGGGACGTCGCCGACCAGTTGCGGGACGCGATGGACATCGCGCCCAACGAGCCGGGCTTCTTCGGCCGGATGGCGGAGGCGGTCGCCGGCTTCGTCGACTCGATGATGGACTTCATCGCCGACCTCGGCGACGCGATCATCGCCGTCCTCGGTCAGCTGGCCCCGATCCTGTCGGTCATCAACAACATCCTCGGCCTCGTCATGATGGTGCTGAGCATCGCGTCGATCCTCGCGGGCGGTTTCCTCCTCACCCTGTTCGTCCTCGCCCTCATCACCCTCGTCCTGACCTACACGCAGAAGGTCGGCGAGACCGGCAGCTTCACCGAGGCCCTGAAGAGCCCGAGCGTCTGGATCTCGGTCGTCGGCGTCATCACCGGTGGGACGGCTCTCGCGATGGCGCGGTACGCCGCACCGGCCATGCGGACGGTGGAGTCGATGAGCTCCTGGCGCACCCTGGGCTTCTCCATCCGCCCCGCGGACACCTACCTCTCCCAGGGCGTCAGAAACGCCCAGTACGTCCACAACACCCTCACCGGCACCAGTTGGGCGTCGGAGGCGTACAACTCCTTCTTCAACCCCGAGGGCAACCACCTCGGCAACCTCACGGGCATCGGCGTCAACGGGACCTTCGGTCCCTTCGCGATCGGTGACCCCAACGGCGGCGGCCTCTCAGGATCCGACCACGTGGACAACTTCACGGCCGACGACCAGGAGCAGGCGGCCGGACTCCTCGGAACCAACCCGGACACCTACGGGACGCGGTAGCGCCCCGGCGGCCGGGAGTCCGGACGGAGGGCCGGGTCGACGGCGGGCCGCAGGACGAGGCCGTGGTTAGGCTGCCATCACGGTCCCTGCCACCCGCCCGTGCCGTCCCCACCCGCCCGCACCACCGACGTCGGAGCCGTGATGAAGCAGCCGCTGCCCCCGTACCCTCCCGAGCCGGGTGCGCCGGTTTCCGACTGGGCGGCGGTGCTGGCCGCGCGTGCCGAGGCGTTGGACGTGGTCCTCGCGCGCGACCTCTCGCTGGGGCGGCTGCTGTGGCGGACCGCCCAGACCGTGCTGCTGGCGCTGGCCGTCTTCGTCGCGGCCGTCGCCTGGGACGAGACCAGGCGTGAGGGCGGCGAGGACGGCGTCGGGTACGGGTTCCTCGCGCTCGGCGTCCTGGTGTTCGCGGGGACGGCGGCGACGGTGGTGCGGGGCTGGTCGGCGCAGCGGAGGCTGACGCGGCTGCTGCGCGCGTGGTGCCGGGTCGTCGACCGGCAGGCGACGGGCACGGACCCCCGACCGCCCGGCCCGCCCGCACCGCCCGGCGGCCAGGAGGCGCCGGGGGAGTGGGAGACGGTGGCCCTGGTCCTTCGGGGCCAGCGGGCGGCCGGGGGCGGCGGCCCCCGGCGTCGGAGCTACGGGCCCGGCGAGGACACGCCGTCGTCGTTCACCGTCTCCCGCACGGCGTGGGCCTCCGTCGGCGGGACCGCGCTGGTCGTGGGCCTGGTCAACCTGCTGGCCTGGGCGAGTGGCGACGCCGACGTCTCCGGCGTCGAGCACGACGCGGCCGGCACGCTGATCGTCGCGGGCGTGGGCGGGGTGTTCGCGGCCTCCGGCCTGCTGGCGGTGTGGAAGGCGTTCCGCCTGGCGGGGAGCGCGCGGCGGGTCGCGCCCCGTTGGCGTCCAAGCCCCGGCAAGCAGGGCGTGATCGTGCGGTCGTGGACGCGGCACCGCAGCGGTCGCAGCATGCCGGACCTGGACCCCGACGGCAGGATGCTGCTGCCCGACCTGCTGGCCCGGGTGACGCCGGGCGGCGCCTTCGACCGGCGGCACCGGGCCGCGTCCGGGGTGGTGCTGGCGCTGGGCGCGGGCGTGGTGGCCGCGGTGCCGATCCTCGTCACGGGTGGGCTGCTCGGTCAGGTGGCGGTGCTGGTGTCGATCCCGTTCACCCTCGCCGTGGTCGTCGCGCTGGGCGGGTACCGCCGCCGCCCGCTGTGGCCGCTGCTCGCGCTCCTGCTCGCGGTCGGCGTGCTCGTCCCCGGCCTCCGGCTGGAGCAGCAGCGGGTCCTCGCCGAGCGGGGTGTCCGGGTCGAGGCCACGGTGGTCGACGTCGAGGAGCTGCCGGAGTACCAGCGGTGTGAGCTGGAGTTCGACGGCGGGCGGCCGGCGGAGCGGCTGCGGTGTCCCGACACCCTCGGCGTCGGGGAGCGGACCGAGGTCGTCGTCGATCCGGAGGGGGAGGTCAGGACCGGGTTCAGCGAGCCCTCGCCGACCGGGTACCTCCAGATCATTCTCGGCCTGAGCGCGGCCTTCGTCCTCACGGTCGCCGTGGGCACCCACGCCGGCCACCGGTTCCGTCGTTCGCTGGCCGGCACCGTCACGGTGCGGCTTCCCGCGCAGCCGCCGCCTCCCGCGCCCGCTCCCCACGACCCGCCCACGGGCCCGCACGGCGCCTGACCGGGCCGCCGCAACGCCCGCGACGGACCCGGACACGACGTCAGCCGCGGGAGACGACACAGCTGCGGGGCGCGAGCCCGAAGGCCCGCGCCCCGCAGCCGGGTGCCGCCTCGTGTCGAGGCGAACGACGTGGGATACCCGCGAGGGTCAGCCACCACGGATGGCGGCGGCGCGCTCCTCGTCCTGCTCCTGGAGGCTGTCAGCGGTGTCGTGCAGGAACTGGGCCATGCCGGTCATGCCCTCGAGCGTCTGCTTGGCACCGTTGGTGAAGTCCTCGTAGGCCTCGTTGAACGCGCCCGACGAGGCCGACGTGACGTAGCCGTTCTCGGTCAGGTCCCGGATGTAGTTCTTCAGCTCTTCGAGCTTCTCATCCAGCGTGGTGTGCTCCTCGGTGAGGTGGTCACCCGCGTCGTGCATGTCTTGATAAGTGACATCCATATCTGCCATGGATGCCTCCCTTCCAGTCGTGCGGAGGTCGGATCCCCCGCTGAATCCGATGGTCCCCTCCGGCCGTTGAGGCCTTCGAGGCTAACCATAAGGCTCATCCGCACGGTGAGCGACGGAGGGGCGTCCGTCCCAGAGGTCCCGCGCGTATCCGGTAGCAGAGACGGTCAAACGGCAGATGCGGTTGCGGTCGTTGTTGGCGAAATCCCGTGCGTTTCCGGTGGCGGTCGCCGGGAGCCCCGATCAGCCCGTTCCCGCGACCGGTTCGCCGGCCTGGACGACCTGGCGGGGGCGGCGCTCGTCCCACAGCACGGAGGGGTCGGCGAACGGGTCGCCGTCGAGCAGCAGCAGGTCGGCGCGGGCGCCGACCGCGACGCGGCCGAGGTCGTCCCGGCCCAGCAGGCGGGCGTTGACGGAGGTGGCGGAGCGCAGGCAGGCCAGGACGCCGGCCGCCTCGGTCTGGAGGCGCAAACCCGCCAGCTGGTCGTTCTCCAACGCGCCCATCAGGTCGGTGCCGAAGCCGACCGGCACGCCCGCGGCGTGCGCGAGCGCCACCGCCCGCTGGCCGGCGTCGAGCACCTCCTGGTTCTTGGCGCGGGCGAAGTCCGGCAGCCCCACCTCGGCGCCGCGCCGCCTCATCGCGTCGTACGTGGCGAGCGTCGGGACGAGGAAGGCGCCGTGCTCGGCCATCAGCGCCGCCGTCGGCTCGTCCAGCAGGTTGCCGTGCTCGATGGAGCGCACGCCGTTGAGGACGGAGTGGCGGACGGCCTCGGGCGAGTAGGCGTGTGCCGCCACGTAGGAGCCGCGCCGCGTGGCCTCGGCGGTGACGGCGGCGACCTCCTCCGGCGTGTACTGCGGCGGGCGGATCGGGTCGGCGGGGGAGATGACGCCGCCGGAGGTCATCAGCTTGATCGCGTGCGCGCCCTGCCGGAACCGCTCGCGGACCGCGACGCGGAGGTTCTCCACCCCGTCGACCACCTCGCACATGTGGGAGCCGTGGAGGCACAGGCCCGTCTGCTCGGGGGAGCGGGCGTCGCCGTGGCCGCCGGTCTGGCTGAGGGCGGGGCCGGTGTGGAGGTACCGGGGTGAGGGGATCAGGCCGTCGGCGACGGCGCGGGCCAGCCCCGCGTCGCCGCCGGCCACGTCCCGCACGGTGGTGAAGCCGCGGGCCAGCGCGCGCCGAAGCCGCCGCGCCCCCGCCAGCGCGAGGTACGACAGCGGGCTCGTCTCGATCGCCAGGCTGTCCAGCGAGACGCCGTAGGCGTGGAAGTGGGCGTCGATCAGGCCCGGCAGGACGGTGCGCCCGGCCGCGTCGACGACGCGCTCGGCGCGGGTGACGCGGGGGTCGATCTCGGCGATGACGCCGTCGCGCAGGTACAGGGAGGTCTCGGTCAGCTGCTCGGAGACGCCGTCGAAAACCAGGGCGTTGGTGATGGTCAGCTCGCTCACGGCCACACCGTACGTCGCCGGGCGATGTCCGGATACGGGTGGGGCGCCGATGCCCATCAGTAATATGTCACATGTAGCATGCGAGAGGGTGGGAGGTGCGCGCGCCCACCCGCGCACACCGATCGCCCGTGCCGCGCGCCCGTGCGCACCGCACGAGACCGAGAACGAGGAGACCTCCATGACCGCAGCCCCCGCCTCAGACGCCGACGCCCGTCGGCCCTGGCACGGCGTCAACGTCGCCACCTCCCTGCCCTACGACGACGGCCTGCGCGTGGACCACGACGGCTTCGCCGAGCACGTCGCCTGGCTCGCCGAGCAGGGCTGCGACGGCGTCTGCCCCAACGGCTCCCTGGGCGAGTACCAGAGCCTCAGCGACGAGGAGCGGGCCCGCGTCGTCGCCACCGCCGTCGCCGCCGCGCCCGAGGGCTTCACCGTGATGCCGGGCGTCGCCGCCTACGGCGCCCTCCAGGCCCGCCGCTGGGCCGAGCAGGCCGCCGAGGCCGGCGCCCAGTGCGTGCTGCTGCTGCCGCCCAACGCCTACCGCGCGGACGAGCGCACCGTCGTCGAGCACTACCGCGAGGTCGCCAAGGCCGGGCTGCCCGTCGTCGCGTACAACAACCCCCACGACACCCGCGTGGACCTCAGCCCGTCGCTGCTGGCCCGCCTGCACGCCGAGGGACTCATCGTCGCGGTCAAGGAGTTCAGCGGCGACGTGCGCCGGGCGTACCAGATCCGCGAGGCCGCGCCCGACCTCGACCTGCTGATCGGCGCCGACGACGTCCTGCTGGAGCTCGCGATCGCCGGCGCCGTCGGCTGGATCGCCGGCTACCCCAACGCCCTCCCCGCCGCCAGCGTCGAGCTCTACCGGCTGGCCACCTCGGGCGACGCCGCCGACCTCGCCCGCGCCGTTCCCCTCTACCGCGACCTCCACCCGCTGCTGCGCTGGGACTCCCAGCCGGTGTTCGTCCAGGCCATCAAGCTGTCCATGGACCTCGCGGGCCGCCGCGGCGGTGCCTGCCGCCCGCCGCGTTCGCCGCTCAGCGAGGAGGACGCCGCCGCGGTCCGTGCCGCGACCGAGGCCGCCCTGGCCGCCGGGTACCGGTGAGGCGGGCGCGGCGCGCCGCCGGCCCGGCGTGACGGCCGGGGAGAGTGCGGGGAGGTCCGGGAGAGTCCGGGCCGTCGAGGAGTGAAGAGGAACGAAGAGGAGTGAAGAGGAGTGAAGGGGTGAGGAGCTAGCGATGCGGTCACGACGTGTCTTCCACACCGTCGAGAGTCACACCGAGGGCATGCCCACGCGCGTCGTCACCGGCGGCGTCGGCACCCTTCCCGGCGCCACCATGGCCGAACGCCGGGAGTGGTTCGCGCGCCACAGCGACGACGTCCGCACCCTGCTGATGTACGAGCCACGCGGCCACGCCGCGATGAGCGGCGCGATCCTCCAGCCCCCGACCCGCCCCGACGCCGACGTCGGCGTGCTGTTCATCGAGGTCTCCGGGCTGCTGCCGATGTGCGGCCACGGCACCATCGGCGTCGCCACGGTGCTGGTGGAGACCGGCATGGTGGAGGTCACCGAGCCGGTCACCACCATCCGGCTCGACGTGCCCGCCGGCCTGGTCACGGCCGAGGTCGCCGTGGAGGACGGCGCCGCCCGCTCCGTCACGATCAGGAACGTCCCCTCCTACGCCGTCGGCCTCGACCAGCGCGTCGAGGTCCCCGGCCTCGGCGAGGTCCGCTACGACATGGCGTTCGGCGGCAACTTCTACGCCATCGTCGAGCTGGCCGAACTGGGCCTGCCCTTCGACCGGGCCGCGAAGGACGAACTCCTCACGGCCGGCCTCGCCATCATGCGGGCCATCAACGCCACCGAGCCGCCCCGCCACCCCGAGCGGCCCGACATCCACGGCTGCCACCACGTGTACCTGGCCGCGCCCGGCTCCACCGCCGCGCACTCGCGGCACGCCATGGCCATCCACCCCGGCTGGTTCGACCGTTCGCCCTGCGGCACCGGCACCTCCGCGCGCATGGCGCAGCTCCACGCCCGTGGCGAGCTGGGGCTGCACCAGGACTTCGTCAACGAGTCGTTCATCGGCAGCCGCTTCACCGGGCGCCTCGTCGAGACGACGACCGTCGGCGGAACGGGCGCGGCCGGCGGCGCGGGGCGGGCGATCCCCGCCGTGGTGCCGACCATCACCGGGCGCGCCTGGGTCACCGGCACCGCCCAGTACCACCTCGACCCGACCGACCCGTTCCCCGCCGGATTCCTGCTGTGACCCCCGCCCTGCCCACGATCGGACGACGCGAGAGCCTGCGGGAGGCGGTCTCGGGCGCGTTGCGCGCCGCGATCGTCTCCGGCGAGATGGAGCCCGGCGTCGTCTACTCCGCGACGGCGCTCTCCACCCGCTTCGGCGTGTCCGCGACGCCCGTGCGCGAGGCGATGCTCGACCTGGCCCGCGAGGGCATGGTGACCGCCGTGCCGAACAAGGGGTACCGCGTCACCGAGGTCTCGGAGGCCGACCTCGACGCCATCACCGAGCTGCGCCTGCTGATCGAGCCGCCGACCGTGCGGCGCGTGGTGCCGCTGATCCCCGAGGCCGACCTGCCGGGGCTGCGGCGGCTGGCCGAGGAGATCGTCGCCCGCGCCGAGGCCCGCGACCTCGTCGGGTACACGGCCGCCGACCGCCGCTTCCACCTCGCGCTGCTGGACTACAGCGGCAACCCCCGGCTGGTGGACACGATCGCGAGCCTGCGGGCGCAGACCCGGCTGCTGGGCCTGGCCTCGCTCTCCGAGGAGGAGCTGACGGACTCGGCCGCCGAACACCTGACGCTGATGGACCTGGTCGCCGCCCGCGACGAGCGGGGCGCGTTCGAGCTCATGAACCGGCACATCGGCCACGTCAGGGGGAAGTGGGCCGGGCACGGAGCCGGACAGGGCGCCGCGGGGCAGGAAGCCGCCGGGCAGGGGGCCGGGCGGTGAGTCGGGGCGGAGCGGCGCCGGCCGGGGCCGCGGCCGGGGCGGCCGACGTCCTCGTCGTGGGCGCCGGGGTGGTGGGCGCGGCCGTCGCCCACTTCGCCGCGCGCGCCGGCCTGCGCGTCACGGTCGTGGACCGCGGCCCCGTGGCCGGCGGCACCTCCGGCCGCGGCGAGGGCAACCTGCTGGTCTCCGACAAGGAGCCGGGACCCGAACTCGACCTCGCCCTCCACTCGCTGCGGATCTGGCGCGAGGAACTCGCCGCGCACGCCTCGCTGTGGGAGTACGAGGCCAAGGGCGGCCTGATCGTCGCCGCGACCGCGCCGGGCGCCGCCACGCTCGCCGAGCTGACGCGACGGCAACGGGCCGAGGGCGTCGAGGCCGTCGACGTGCCCGCCGCCGAGCTGTCCTCCTACGAGCCGAACCTCGCGCCGGGTCTGCGGGCCGGCGCCTACTACCCTCAGGACGCCCAGCTCCAGCCCATGCTGGCGGCGGCCCAGCTGCTGCGGCTCGCGCGGGAGGCGGGCGCGACCGTGATGACCGGCACCGAGGTGACCGGCTTCCTCCGTGACGGCGAGCGCGTCACCGGCGTCCGCACGCGCCGCGGCGACCGGCTGTTCGCCGGAGCCGTCGTCAACGCGGCGGGCCCGTGGGCCGGCGCCCTCGCCGCGCTGGCCGGGGTGCGGCTGCCCGTCGCGCCCCGGCGCGGCTTCGTCCTGGTGACCGAGCCGCTGCCGCCTGGCGTGCGGGTGCGTCACAAGGTCTACGCGGCCGAGTACGTCGGCGACGTGGCCAGCTCGGCGGCGTCGATGGCGACCTCGCCCGTGGTCGAGTCGACCCCCTCGGGCACCGTCCTGATCGGTTCCACCCGCGAACGCGTCGGCTTCGACGAGCGGCTGTCCCCGCCCGCCCTGCGCGCGTTGGCCACGGGCGCGATCGGCCTCTTCCCGGCGCTGGCCTGGGCACGCGCGATGCGGACCTACAGCGGCTTCCGCCCGTACTGCCCCGACCACCTGCCCGTCATCGGACCCGACCCGCGCGCGCCCGGCCTGTGGCACGCCGGCGGGCACGAGGGCGCGGGCATCGGGCTGGCCGCCGGCACGGGGCACCTGCTGGCCCAGGCCCTCAGCGGCGCCCGCACCGACCTCGACCTTTCGCCGTTCGCCCCGGAACGCTTCGACGCCCCCGCCCGCGAGACCCGCGAGACCGGGGAGACCCGGGAGACCGGCGAGGCCCGGGAGACCCGGGAGACCCTCCCCGACAGCACAGGGAGTCAGGACACGTGATCATCACCTTCGACGGCACGCCGCTGACCGCCCGCCCCGGGCAGAGCGTCGGCGCCGCCCTCACCGAGGCCGGCGTCAGGTCCTGGCGGACCACGCGCCACGAGGGCGCGCCACGCGGCCTGTTCTGCGGCATCGGCGTCTGCCACGACTGCCTGATCACGGTGGACGGCGAGCCGGGCCACCGCGCCTGCCTCGTGCTCGCCCGCGACGGGATGGAGCTGAGCAGCGAGTGAACGCGACGGACGGGACGCGCGAGGAGCCGTGGGACGTGGCCGTGGTCGGAGCGGGGCCCGCCGGCCTGGCAGCGGCGGCGGCCGCCGCCGGCGCCGGGCTGCGCGTCGCACTGGTCGACGCGGGCGCCCGCCCCGGCGGTCAGTTCTGGCGCCACGCCGAGGGCGACGACGGCACGGGGCACCACGACTGGGGCACCTTCACGCGCCTTCGCCGCGCGGTCGGGGACCACGAGGCCGCCGGCCGCCTGCGGTACCTGCCGGGACACGAGGTGTGGACGGTCACGCGGAACGAGCCGGTGGCGGCACGGACGCCGGACGCCGGAGCGGCGGGCCCCGGCTCGTCGGACGGGAAGCCGACGGGCGAGCGGCCCGGCTTCGTGCTGCGGCTGACGGGCGGGCCCGCCCGCGCGCTGGCCGCCCGCGCCGTCATCCTCTGCCCCGGCGGCTACGACCGGCAGCTGCCCGTCCCGGGCTGGACGCTGCCCGGCACGATGGCGGCCGGCGGCGCACAGGCGCTGCTCAAGGGGCACCACACGCTGGCCGGCCGGCGCGTCGTCGTCGCCGGCACCGGCCCGTTCCTGCTGCCGGTCGCCACGGGCCTGGCCGGCGCCGGGGCGAGGGTCCTCGCCGTCTGCGAGGCAGCCCACCCGGCGCGCTGGCTGCGTCACCCGCTGGCCTCGGCGGCCACCCCGGGGAAGGCCGCCGAGGCCGCCGGCTACGCCGCCGCGCTGCTGCGCCACCGCGTGCCGTACCTGCCCCGCACCGTGGTGACCCGCATCCACGGCACGAGCGAGGTCACCGGCGTCACGCTGCGCCGGGTGGACGCCGCCGGGCGGGCCGTGCCCGGCGGGCACGAGCGGCACCTGGCGGTCGACCTCGTGGCGCTGGGCTGGGGGTTCACGCCCTCCCTCGAACTGGTCCTCGCCACCGGAGCCGCCACCACGACCGGCGCCGACGGCTCGCTCGTCGCGGTCGTCGACCGGGCTCGCCGCGCCACCGTCCCCGGCGTCTACGTCGCGGGGGAGGCGACCGGCGTGGGCGGCGCCGCCAAGGCCGTGGCCGAGGGCGAACTCGCCGGGCTGGCCGCCGCCGTCGACGCGGGCCGCCTCCTTTCGGGGGCGGGGCGGGCTCGGGCGCGGCGGCTGGCGGCGCGCGTCGCCCGCGCCGAGACGTTCGCCACCGCCATGCACCGCGCCCACCCGGTGCCGGAGGCGTGGACCGGGTGGCTCACGCCGGACACCGTGCTGTGCCGTTGCGAGGAGGTCGAGGTCGCGGCGGTCGACGCGGCGCGGGAACGGCTCGGCGCGAGCGACCCGCGCACCGTGAAGCTGCTGGCGCGGCCCGGCATGGGCCGCTGCCAGGGCCGCGTCTGCGGCTTCGCCACGGCGGCGCTGCTCGCGGCACGGGAGGGACGGCGGGTTCGTCCCGAGGACCTCCGCCCCCTCGCGAAACGGCCGTTGGCCGTCCCCGTCCCGCTGAGCGAGCTGGCCGAACTGGCCGAGCCGAGCGCTTCCGACGACGCGAACGAGTCGAACGAGTCGAACGAGTCGAACGAGCCGAACGAGCCGAACGAGCCGAACGGAGCGGGCTAGCCGGGAGCGCCGGACGGCCCGCCCCGCGTGGCGGGGCCCGTCGTCCGGATCGTCGCGGGGCCCGCGCCGCCCGGCACTCCGGACGACGCGGGCCGATCCACGAGGGTCGGGACGCGGATCCCCCCAGCGGGGTCGGGCCGTCGACGGGACGGGGGCGGTCAGTTCAGCGCCCAGGTCAGCTCGTAGCCGCCCTCGCTCCACAGGATGTCGGTGGGCTCGCCGCCCTCGGGCACCAGCACCGAGGCACACATCTGGACGGTGTCGCCGACCGCGATGTCCTTGCTGTCGCTCTCCTCGTCGGTGCACCCGCCGGGGATCTCCATGCCGATGAGGACCAGGGGCGTGCCGTAGGACCCGTCGGCGTTGACGGTCGTGGCCTTGGAGACCGGGTCGACGAACTCCAGGTCCTCGCCGCCCACGCTCGTGAAGCTCAGGTAGAGGTGGGCCGGGACCATGCCCTCGTACTCGGAGGGTTCCAGGAGCCCTTCGAGGTCGGCCGCCTCCCCGGTCTCGAGCCGCTCGGCGGTGATCTCCAGCACCCCCGCCGTGCTGTCCTCGAACGCGACGGGGTCGCTGGCCTCGCCGAGCCCGTAGGCGTAGGCGCCCGGTTCCACCGCCTGCACGTCGCTTTCCGCCGCGGCGTCGTCCTCGGCGGGCTCCGACTCCTCCTCGGCCGGCGGCTCCTCCTCCGCCAGGGGCTCCTCGGTCTGCTCGCCGCTCGCGCCGCCGTTGGCCGACGCGTCCGTGCCGTCCGAGTCGTCGTCGGAACCGCAGGCGGTGAGCGCCAGGGCGAGGACCGCCGTGGGAACGACGGACCTGAGCCAGGCGGACTTCCGCTGTGACACGTGCATCTCCCGTTCTGAAAGGGCTGTTCGTGGCCCCAAGCCAACAGGAGTGCCGCCGGGAAAGGCGGCGAAACGGCCCCCGACGTCGTAAAGCCGCCACGTGCGGTGCGTGTGGACGGCCCGACGGCCGGACAGCCGGGCAGCCGCCGGCAGAGGGGCTCAGCCGCGGGCGGTCGTCACGGTGAAGAGCCCGACCCGCTCGTGCTCGCTTCCGACCTCGGTGAAGCCGGCCTCCCTGGCCCAGCCCTCCGTCACCGCCACCGGCCGGCACACCATCCGCCACGGCTCGCCCTCGCGGTTGGGCAGCACGTTGGCGATGAACTCCAGCTGCGGGTGGCGGGTCTGGGTCGTGAAGACGAGGGTGCCGCCGGGCGCCAGCAGGCCGCGCAGCCGGGCCATCGAGGAGCGGATCGGAGTGTCCTCCAGCAGCAGTTCGTACAGCCCGGAGACGACGATCACGTCCGGCTCCTCGCCGGGCGGTGGCGGCGCGGGGTCGAACGCGTTGCCGCGCTCGTAGCGCACGACGTCGGCCAGGCCACGCTCCCGCGCCATCGCCCGGCCCTGCGCGAGGCCGGGCGCGGCCAGGTCGCGGCAGACGACCCGCACGCGGCCGTCGGGGCAGGCGGCGGCGAGGTCCAGCAGGTAACGGCCGGGTCCGGCGGCCAGGTCGAGGACGCGGACGGGGCGGGTGTCCGGGCGACGGTCGATCTCGGCACGGAGCGTGCGGCGCAGCAGCTCGCCGCGGGCGCGGATGGCGCGCCAGCCGACCGCGTTGAGGTAGGCGCGGTCGACCAGCCGTCCCACGCCGAGGGAGCCGTGGGCGCGGTTGGCGTAGACGTAGTCGAGCATCGAGCCGCTGTCGAAGCCGTGCTCGTAGCCGATGCGGATGCCGGTGCTGGTGCGTCCCACCGTGTGCATCAGGCTCCGCATCGCCGCCCACTTCAGCCGGGCGAGGCCGCCGCTCGCCGCGGGGCCGGCCGGTGCCGTCTCACCCGCGCGCGAACGTCCGGCGTCCGCCGCGTGGTTTGCGTGCCCGGTGGGCGTCGCGGTCTTCGGACGTCCCGGTCGCTTCCGGCTTCTCGGACTGTTCGAGGTCGTGTTCATGGCTTCGCGTCATCTCCGTCGTCTTTGTCGTCGTTGCCGTTGTTGTCGTCGTTGTCGTGGGGGACGTGGGGGTCGTCGTCGGCCCCCGGCCGTCGTCCGTCCCGGCCAGGCGGCGGACCTGCCGGTGTGCCGCCGCCGGGTCGCGCGTCGGTGTCCCGAAGCGCACCGTCACGCGCGCGCGGCGCAACCGCCCGCCGTCGGCCGGCAGCAGCCGGTCGGTGCCCACGAGGCCGACCGGCACCAGCGGCACGTCCGCCAGTTCCGCCAGCCGCGTCGCCCCCGAGCGGAAGGGCCCCAGCGAGCCGTCGCGCGAGCGCGTCCCCTCGGGGAAGACCACCACCGTGTGTCCGCGCGCCAGCAGCCGCGCCGCCCGCGCCAGGTCGTCGAAGCCGCGCCCGCCGCGGCGCACGGGGAAGCCGGCGGCCAGCCGCCGGCAGACGGCCGCCCGCAGCGGGCCCGCGAACCAGTAGTCGGCCGCGGCCGCCACCAGCGGGCGCCGCCGTGCCGGCAGCGCGGCGAGCAGCGCGGCGGTGTCGGCGTGCGAGGCGTGGTTGGCCACGACGACACACGGGCCGCTCGGCGGCGGGCCCTCGACGCGCAGGCCCCCGACGGCGCGCAGCACGTTCCTCCACAACGCCCTGCGCACCAGTGCGCCAAGCAGCGTGCCGCCGGCCCGTTCGCCGGCCCGTTCGCCTCGTCCCCCTGGTCCGGTCACGGCCACACCACCGCCACGGCCAGCGCCACCAGCAGCGAGTCGACACGGTCGAGCAGCCCGCCGAAGCCCGGCAGCCAGCCCCCCGCGTCCTTCACGCCCGCGCCGCGCTTGAGCATCGACTCCAGCAGGTCGCCCAGGGGCGCCCCGACCGCGACGGCCAGCAGCAGGCCGGGCGTCGCCGCGTCGAACAGCCACAGCACACCCGCCCCACCGGCCGCGCCCCCGACGACCCCGCCCCACCGCTTCGCCGGGCTCAGCGGCGACAGCGCCGGGCCGCGCAGCAGCCGCCCGCCGCACCACGCGCAGACGTCGGCGGCGGCGATCGCGGCGCACAGCGGCAGCGCCTCGTCACCGAGCAGCACCAGGCCCGTCAGCGGCAGCAGCCACACCACCCCGAACACGGCACCCCTCGCCCGGTCCGCGCCGCCCGCCGCGTCGCCCGCGAGCACCGGCAGCAGCGCCACGGCGATCAGCACCACGAACAGCAGCCGCGTCACGTGCCCCGGCGCGAGCCAGGAGGCCAGCGGCAACGCGACCACCGCCGCGCCCATCACCGCGCGGTCCGCGACCCCCAGCCCTGCGAGCCGGCCGTACTCGGCCGCCGCGACGAGCCCGACCACGGCCGCCACGGCCGCCGGCCCCGGCCCGCCGAGCGCCAACGGCCCTCCGACGAGCGGCACGATGACCAGCCAGCTCAGCCAGCGCTCCCGCAACTCCCGCCGCCCGGACCGCCACACCGCGAACCCGCTGACGGCGAACGCCGAGCCGACGACCGCGAGCGCCGTCACCGCAGCCCCCCGAGCCGGCCCAACGGACCCCACAGCCGCGCGAACCGCACCACCGCGGTCACCACGGAGCCGGCCGCGACCACCGCCAGCACCGGCGTCGCCCACCCGGTGAACGCCACGACCACCAGCGCCAGGCAGCGCTCGGTCTTGCCGACGGGCCCGCCCTGCACCCGCCCCGCCCCCGCCGCGGCCCCGGCCAGCGCGACCCACGACGGGAGGGTGGCCGCGAGCGCGGTGACGGCGACGAGCCAGGCGTCGGCCAGGGCCAGGCAGCCGGCGAACGCGGCGAGTTCGGCGGCGCGGTCGCTGACCTCGTTGACCAGCGCGCCGCGTCGGCTCGCCAGGCCGGTCTGGCGGGCGAGCGCCCCGTCGAGGTTGGCGCAGGCCAGACGTGCCGCCAGCAGCGCCGCGACGAGGAGCCCCGCCGCCACCCCCGGGGCCGGTCCGGCCAACGCCAGCCCGGCGCCCGCCCCCGCGGCCACGCCCGCCGCGCTCACCGCGCCCGGAGCGACGTCGCGCTCCGCCAGCCACGCCCGCACCCCGGTCAGCCGCTGGGAATACCAGGGCTTGAGGGCGTACAACCCGCTCGTTCTGCTCATGCCCCCACGGTCGCGGCCGGCCCGGGCCGCCACATCCGCGAAGCTACTCAGCCAGGGCACTCAGACCGGGCTGGGTACCCCGGGGCGCGGCACGGGGCGGAGCCGGACGTGTCGCGGGGTCGGGCCGGGGGCGCCGGTCAGGGCCGGGGGGCGCGGGGCGCGTCGTCCGCCAGCACCTGCCGGACCGCGTTCGTCGCCTGCCGCACGATCCCCGGGTTGGTCTCCCAGTAGTAGGGGAGCGCGATGACGGCCTGGGCCAACGCCCAGCCGCGCCCCCGCAGCCACGCGGCGTCGTCCACGGCGAGTTCGGCGCGGAAGCGGGCGCGGCTCGTGCCGGTGAAGAGGTTCCAGGCGGCCATCAGGTCGCAGGCGGGGTCGCCGACGGTCAGGCCCCCGAAGTCGATGACGGCCGTCAGCCGGTCGTCGACGCACAGGAGGTTGCCCGGCAGCAGGTCGCTGTGGATCCAGACGTCCTCGCCGTCGAAGGCCGGTACGTCGAGCGACGCCTCCCAGGCGCGCAGCGTCGCCGCGCCGTCGACGCGGTCACCCAGGCGCGCGACCGCCTCCCGCACGCCCTGGTCGTGCTCCGCGAGCGGCCCGCCCCGACCGCCCGGCCGCCGCGGTGGCGCCCCCGCCGTGTCGAGGTCGCGGAGCGCGCGCACGAAGGCGGCGAGGTCGACCGCCGCCCGGTCGAGGTCCAGGTCCCCGACCGCGGCGTTGGCGTCCCGCCCCGGCAGCCACGCGTAGACCGACCAGGCGTACGGGTACCCCTCGGCCGGGAGGCCGCGCTCCAGTTGGACGGGCAGCCTGAGCGGCACGTGCGGCGCGAGGCGGGGGAGCCAGGTGGCCTCCTTGTCCGCCTGCCCCGTCGCCCAGGAGATGCGCGGCAGCCGCACGACGAGCTCGTCGCCGAGCCGGTAGACCGTGTGGTCCGTGCCGGCGGAGACGACCTGCCGGATCGGCAGGTCGGCCCAGTGGGGGAACTGGCCGGCGAGCAGCCGGCCCACGAGCGCGGCGTCCGTCGAGGGCTCGTCGGCGTGCATCCTGGTCGTCCTGTTCGTCCTGGCCGTCATGCCGCCATCCTCGGAACGCGCCGCGCCCGCGGGCAAACGGATTACGCCGCCGGCGGCACCACCGCGATGTTGAACGTGTAGCTGCCGATGGCCTCCGCGATGCCGATGAAGAGCCGGGCGTACTGCTCCTGGGCGACGGCGGTGGAGATGTCGCCGATGTCGAGCAGGGAGGACGCGGGCCAGCCGAGGTCGGTCAGCAGCGCGGCGGTGGTCCGCTTCGCGTCGGCGTCGTCGCCGGAGAGGAAGACGCTGCTCGGGCCGGCGACGGAGCCGGGGGCGACCATCACCGCGGCGTCCATGGTGCACAGCGTCTTGACCACGTGCGTGTCGGGGAGGGCGCGTTGGACGCGCTGGCCGACGGAGTCGGTGGGGAAGGAGAGGTCGACGGCGACGTCGACGAGCACCTTTCCGGCCAGGGCCGGGGCGATCGCGGTGAGGAAGCCGACGGAGCTCTCGCCCGGCGTCGCGTTGACCAGGACGTCGCTCGCGCGCGCCGTCTCCTCGACGCCGGCGACGCGCAGGCCGGGAACGTCACGCGAGGCGGGCTCGCGGGAGCCGAGGAGAACGTCGTGGCCGGCCGCCGTCCAGCCCGTGGCGAGGGCGCGACCGACGTAGCCGGTGCCGAAAAGTCCGATTCTCATACCGCGACGCTAACGGGTGGCCCGCGGCGCGCGGATCGGCCGGAGGAACCAGCCGGGTCCCGGACGTGCCCTAGGCCGAAAGGCTCACGCGCGGCCGGGCGGCGGCCGGCCGGCGTGTCGCCTCGGCGTGACGGTCTCGTCGTTGTAGGGCCAACGACGTGGCTGATACCGTTCCTGCGGGCTTGCCGGGGTCGTCACACCACTTTCTTTCCGCAGGCCCCTTCCAGTCGTAGCGGGGTTGGTGTTTCGCGTCATGAAGACTGAGGACAGGGCGTCTGCGGCTGCGAGGCGGCCGGTGACCGTCGGACCCGTCGCGGGTGACCGACTTCCCACTCCCCCTCGCGAGCGCAAGCCCGCGCTGGCCGCGTTGGCGGCCCTGCTCGTCCTCCTCGGCGCGCTCGGCGCCACGATGCTCGTGCTGCGGGCCGGTGACCGGATCGAGGCGATCATGATCACCGAGCGCGTGCCGGCGGGCCAGCCGATCCCCGAGGAGGCGATCACCTCCGTCATGGTCGCCGACAACACCGACGTGGCGTACGTCGAGTGGAGCCAGCGCGGCCAGCTGGACCGGTACCGGGCGGAGACGGACCTCGTGCCCGGCGCCGTGCTCGTCGGCCCCATGCTCACCGAGGAGGCGAGCCTCGACGAGGGACAGGCGATCGTCGGCGTCACCCTGGAGCCGGGCCAGTACCCCCCGGGACTGGAGGCCGGCGACACCATCGCCGCCTACCTCGTGGGCGACGGTGCCACCGAGACCGACGAGGAGACCGAGACCACGCCGAACCCCCTCCTCGTCGAGCGCGCGAAGATCACGGAGATCCACGGCGAGGAGGAGCCCGACGGCAGCACCGCGGTGTCGGTGCGGATGCGCGTCGGCACCGCCGTCGTGCCGGCGCTGACCCAGGCGGCGTCCGACGGCAACGTGTCGGTGGTCATCGTCGGATCGTCCAACTCCAACTGAGGCAGCGGAAGCGACGACGGCACGACGCGGCGCGAGGGCCGGGCCGGGCCGGACGGTCGGGAAGGTCAGAGGGGGCAGAACGCACATGGCGCTGATCGCACTGGCGGCTGACAAGGGCGCACCGGGTGTCACGACCACCGCCGTCGCCTTGGCCGCGCTGTGGCCGCGCCGCGTGCTCCTCGCCGAGGCCGACCCGGCCGGCGGTGACCTCGTCTACCGCTCGGTCGGCGCGAACGGCCGCCCCCTGGACCCCAGCACCGGCATCCTCTCGCTGGCCGCCACGGCCCGCCGCGGCATCGCCGCCGAGCAGCTGTGGGACCACGCCCAGCGCCTCTCGGGCGGTCTCGACGTGCTCGTGGGCCTAGCCGGCTCCGACCAGGCCGCGGGGCTGACGGGTCAGTGGAGCGCGCTGGGCAGGGCGTTCGCCGAGCTCTCCCAGTCACCGCACCCGGAGGCCGCCGCCGACGTGCTCGCCGACCTCGGCCGCCTCGACGCGCAGTCGCCCGCCAACGCGCTGCTGCCGCACGCCGCGTTGCTGCTGCTGGTCACGCGCGCCCAGCCGGAGAACCTCGCCCACGTCCGCGACCGCGCCGCCGCCCTCCACACCAAGCTCCACGGCACGCAGCGCGGCGCCGCGACCCTGGCCCAGCCGCAGATCGGGGTCGTCCTCGTCGCCGACCCGCAGCAGGGCGGGAAGGTCGCCTCGCAGGTCAACGAGATGCTGGTGGCCTCGCAGAGCGGCGCCCGCGTCGTGGGGCTCATAGCCGAGGACGTGGCGGGCGCCGAGCAGCTCGCCGGACGGCGCCGCGGCCGGCTGGACAGGTCGCTGCTGGTCCGCTCCGCCCGCCAGCTCGTGGCGGACCTCCTACAGAACTTCCGCGCCGAGCTCAACCCCACGAGCGGCGGCCACACCGGCGAGCACCGCGTCCCGCCGCCCGCTCCGCAGCCCCAGCCGCACGCCCAGGCCGCCGCCCAGCAGGCCGCGGCGACCGCGCCGCCGCCCCCGCCCGCCGGGTACGGCCAGCCGGGTCCCGGGTACGGGCAGCCCGCCTACGGCCACCAGGGATACCAGGGCCAGGGCTACGGCTACCCCGCCCAACCCACGGCCCAGCCGGCCCAGCCCGCGGCCCAGCCCGCAGCCCAGCCCTCCCAGCCCGCGGGCGGCCAGGGCTGGCCGCGGCACCCCGGCGCCCCCGGCGCGGGCGCCACCCCGGGAGGGGCCGGATGAGCGAGGTCAACCACCAGCTCGTCAAGCGCTTCCGCCAGGAGGCGGGCGACCGCATCGCCGAGCAGCGCCGCATCGACGCCGCCAGCGGCGTCCGCCCGATGACCTCCGAGGACGAGCGCCACTACGCCCGCGCCGTCATCGCCGGCGTGCTGGAGGAGTACGCCCGCGCCGAGATAGCCGAGGGCCGCCCGCCGCTCGACGCCCAGTCCGAGGAGGCGTACGCCGCCGCCGTCCACGCCGCGCTCTTCGGCGTGGGCCGCCTCCAGCCCCTCCTCGACGACCCCGAGGTCGAGAACATCGACATCAACGGCTTCGACCAGGTTTTCATCGGCTACGCCGACGGCCGCGAGGTCCGCGGGGAGCCCGTCGCCGAGAGCGACGAGGAGCTGATCGAGCTCATCCAGATCCTCGGCGCCTACTCGGGCCTGTCCTCCCGCCCGTTCGACTCCGCCAACCCCCAGCTCGACCTCCGCCTCCCCGACGGCTCCCGCCTGTCGGCCGTGATGGACGTGACCAGGCGGCCCGCGCTCTCCATCCGCCGCGCCCGCCTCGGCAAGGTCTTCCTCGCCGACCTCGTGGGCAACGGCACCCTCACTCCCGAGCTCGGCAGCTTCCTGACCGCCGCCGTCCGCGCCCGCAAGAACATCATGATCGCCGGCTCCACCAACGCCGGGAAGACGACGCTGCTGCGGGCCCTGGCCAACGAGATCCCGGCCGACGAGCGCCTGATCACCGTCGAGCGCGCCCTGGAACTCGGCCTCGACCAGTTCGCCGACCTCCACCCCAACGTGGTGGCGTTCGAGGAGCGGCTGCCCAACTCCGAGGGCCAGGGCGCGATCAGCATGGCCGAGCTCGTCCGCCGCTCGCTGCGCATGAACCCCTCGCGCGTCATCGTCGGCGAGGTCCTCGGCGACGAGATCGTCACGATGCTCAACGCCATGACGCAGGGCAACGACGGCTCGCTCTCCACGATCCACGCCAACAGCTCGCAGGAAGTCTTCAACCGCATCTCGACCTACGCGCTCCAGGCGTCCGAGCGGCTGCCGATCGAGGCCAGCCAGATGCTGATCGCCGGCGCCGTCAACTTCGTGGTCTTCATCGAGCGGCGCAACACCTACGCCCAGGGCGGCGGCCTGCGCCGCTTCGTCAGCTCCGTCCGCGAGGTCAACGGCGTGGACGGCCGCGTGCTCTCCAGCGAGGTCTTCGCCGAGGGGCCCGACGGCCTGGTGCGCCCGCACGCCGCGATCAGCGCGGCGGAGGAGCTCGCCCAGTTCGGCTACCGGGGCAGTTGGGGGTGACGTGGACGTGGACGTGGACGTGACCACCACGGTGACGACGTCGAGGGCCACCTCGGGCGCGACTTCGGGGGTGATGAGGACACCATGAACGGCACGACCGGCCTGTTCTCGATCGAGACCGTGTACGCCCTGCTCTGCGGCGTCGCCGTCGGCGGCGGACTGGCCCTGCTGATCGCCGCGATCCGCGGCCTGCCGCCGAAGACCGCCGAGGAGCGCCTGCGGGCACAGCGCCGCTCCGCCGAGCTCGCCGGCTTCCTCAGCCGCCGCGGCACCTACGCGGCGGCGGCGGCCGTGCTCGTGCTGCTGGTGACGCGCTGGCCGGTCGCGGCGGCCGCCGCCGCGCTGCTGGCGTTCGTGTGGAACCAGCTCTTCGGCGGCGCGGCCGAGGAGCGCGCCAGCATCCGCCGCGTCGAGGCGCTGGCGGGCTGGACCGAGTCGCTGCGCGACACGATCGCGGGCGCGGTCGGCCTGGAGCAGGCCATCCCCGCCTCCGCCCGCGCCGCCGCGCCCGCGCTGCGCGAACCCCTGAACAACCTGGTGGACCGGCTCCGCTCGCGCACCCCGATGCCGGAGGCGTTGCAGGAGTTCGCCGACGAGCTCGACGACTCCTCCGCCGACCTGATCATCGCCTCCCTGATCCTCAACGCGAGGCTGCGCGGCCCCGGCCTGCGGGAGGTGCTGGGCGCGCTCGCCAAGTCGGCCCGCGAGGAGGTCGACATGCGGCAGCGGGTGTTCGCCCAGCGCGCCTCCACGCGCCGCAGCGTGCAGATCGTGGTCGGGGTCAGCGTCGCCTTCCCGCTGGGCTTGGCCGTCTTCAGCCGCGGCTTCGTCGAGCCCTACGGCGACTCGCTGGGGCAGGCGGTGCTGGCGCTCGTGGCCGCGCTGTTCGGCCTCGGCTTCTGGTGGATGCGGCAGCTCGCGCGGATCGAGGTGCCCGAGCGCTTCCTGGTCAGGCCCGAGCCGGCGGCGATGCTGCGGCCGCGCCACCCCGAGCCCGGCTCCCAGGAGCTGCCGCTCGGACTCCGCGAGGGCGTGGGCGAGGGCGCGCGGGACGGCTCCGCGCGGAACCGCGTCGCCACCGACGCGCGTGACACCCCGGGGGGCGCCGGGGTCGCGGCGGGCGCGGCCGGCGGCACGGGCTGGACGCCGCGCGGCGCGGAGGAGATCCTCGCCGCCGCGCGGGACGACGCGGGCGAGCGGCCGGGCGGCTCCCGCCGCGGCCGGTGGGGGAGAGGAGGATCACGGCGATGAACAACGAGATCACGCTGGCGGTGCTCGCCGGGGCCGTCGTCGGCCTCGGCCTGTACGCGCTGGTGCGGGCGCTGGTGCCGACGCACCGCAGCCCCGTCTCCACCGTCGCGCGGATCGACGCGCTGCGGATGCGCGGCACCAGCGGCCCGATCTACGCCCCCGGCCCCCCGCACGCGGCCGACCAGGCCCGGCGGAAGGGCCGCCGCGACGAGCTCCAGGCCCGCATCGGGGAGCGGCTGGCCGACCTGTACCTCCAGCGCGGCTGGGAGATGCGCTCCCTCAGGGCCGACCTGGCGCTGCTGGACCGTGGCTGGGAGGGGTTCCTGGCGCAGAAGGTGGTGCTGGCGGCGACGGGCATGTTCTTCGGGCCCTTCCTCATCGCCGCCGCGTGGGCGGTCGGCTTCGGCGTCAGCCCGGCCATCCCGGTGTGGCTGGCGCTGGCGTTCGCCGTCGGCTTCTTCTTCCTTCCCGACCTGGAGGTGCGGCGGGACGCCAAGGAGAAGCGGCGCGACTTCCGGCGCGTCGTCGGCGCCTACCTCGACCTGGTGGCGATGAGCCTGGCCGGCGGGCGCGGCCTGCCCGAGGCGCTGAAGGCGGCGGCCGAGGTCAGCGACGGCTGGGCGCTGAAGCGCATCCAGACGGCCCTGGCCGACGCGCGGATCACCGGGCTCACGCAGTGGCAGGCGCTCGGCCGGCTCGGGGACGAGGTCGGCGTGGAGGAGCTGAAGGACCTGTCGGTGTCACTGGCGCTGGTGGCCGACGACGGCGCGAAGGTGCGCTCGTCGCTGTCGGCGCGGGCGGAGACGATGCGTCACCGGGAGCTCGCGGAGATCGAGGGGGGAGCGGGGGAGAAGTCGCAGTCGATGCTCATCGCGCAGCTGCTGCTGTGCGTCGGGTTCCTGGTCTTCCTCATCTTCCCCGCGGGGATGAGGGTCTTCTCCGCCTCCTGACCGCCAGGCCCGGCCACCGGACACCGACCACCGGCCACCACCGGCCACCGCCGGGCCCCGACCACCATGACCGACCGTGAAGACAGCTCGTGAAGACAGCTGGAGAGGAACCACAGACATGTTGCGCAGACTTCGCCATCCGGCGACGGACCTCCTGATCGCCCACCTGCGGGGACGGCTCGACCGCGCGCGGGCCGCCGAGGACCGCGGCGCCTCCGCCATCGAGTGGGTCGTGATCGCGGCCGTCGTGGTCACGGTGGTCGCCGCCGTCGGCTTCGTCATCTCCGAGGCGCTCGAGGGACGGGCCGACCAGGTCGGCGACTGCATCGAGGGCATCGACGGAAACGCCGAAAACTGCTGATGGCCGGCCGGCTGTCACGGTTCGTGCGCCACCGGATCGCCCAGGGGGCGGATCGGGGCGGCGCGGTGCTGCGCACGAACCGGGCGGGCCGGGCGGACCGGGCGGACCGGGGTGCCACGGCGATCGAGTTCGTCTTCCTGACGCCGGTGCTCTTCTTCATGATCTTCGGCGCGGTGCAGTTCGCCATGTACTCCTTCGGCGAGACCGTGGCGAAGGCCGCCGCCCAGGCCGGGGCCCGCACGGCGCGGGCCGAGTTCACCCCCAACCCCGACGGGTGGGCGGAGCAGGCCGAGACCAAGACCTTCGACTACCTCGACGAGCTCGGGCGTGGCCTGTTCGAGGGCGAGAGGCACGTCCGGGTGAACCAGACGGGCGAGTTCACCGTCCGGGTCGAGGTGGAGGCCGACGTGCCCTCGATCCTCGGCTTCATCGACCTCACGGTTCAGGCGTCCTCCGAGGGCCCGGTCGAGCGCTTCGACGAGGACGACGGCGCATGACGGGCCACGGCATCGGACGCCGGGCGGCCGGGGAACGCGGGCTGTCCACCGTCGAGGTGGTCTTCATCGCCCCCCTGATCATGCTGTTCATCCTGGTCCTGGTCTCCCTCGGCCAGACCGTCTCCGGCCGCAGCGCCGTCTACGGCGCGGCCCGCGACGCCGCCCGCGCCGCCTCCCTGGAGCGCGGTGTGGGCGCGGCGATGGACGCCGCCAGGGACGTGGTGGGTGAGCAGCTGGAGGACGTCTGCGCCGACGACCCGGTCGTCACCCAGGTCGACGACGCCGACGGGCGCGGCTTCGCGCGGGGGGAGCTCTTCACGATCGAGGTCTCCTGCCGGGTGCGGGGCCTGGACCTGGTGGGTGTGGGTCTGGAGACGACCATGACCGGCCGGTCCAGTTCGCCCGTGGACGAGCTGCGGAGGATCGACGAGTGAGAGGCGTGCCGCGGCCGCTGCCGCCGAAAGGAGAACGCGTGCGGGAGGGTGTCCTCGAACGCGTGCGGGAACGAGCCCGGGGTCAGGGCCAGGGCCGGGACCGGGGCTCGGGTGCCGTCGCGGTGGTGCTCTTCTCCCTCGTCGTGCTGGCGCTGGCCGCGTTCGTCGTGGACAGCGGCATGGCGATCTCCCAGCGGGAGCGCGCCATGGACCTCGCCGAGCAGGCCGCCCGGTACGCCGCGCAGGACATCGACCTCGACGCGTTGCACGCCCACGGCCCGCCCGCGCCCATCAACTTCGGCAACTGCGAGGCCAACGTGGCCGAGTACGCTGCCTCCGTGGACCTGTCCGAGGCCGACGCCGCTGCCTCGGAATGCGTCAACGAGGGCGGCAACGAGGTCACGGTTCGGATCAGGCTGACCTACGAGCCCGTCTTCACCGGCATCCTCTACGACGACGCGCTGGAGGTCTGGGGCGAGGCGACGGCCCAGGCCCAGACCGGCTGAGCTGACCGTCGCCCGAGAACGACCCACCCGCACTCGTCACGGACAGATCACCACCAACGGGAGCAGGAGCAGACGCCATGGCCCGCACGACCCCCTCCAACCGCGGGAACCGCTCACCCGTGAACGTCAGGGTAGGGCGCAGCTTCGGCGACGTGATGAAGGCGTTGTTCGCCTTCCTCGCCCTGGCGTCGCTCGTCGTCGGGGTGCCGCTGTCGCTGGCCCTCTTCATCGGCTGGCCGCTGCCCGAGTCCATGCCGGACGCGGACACGCTCACCCAGGAGATCGACACCGACGCGTTCCTCGGCTTCCTCGGCGTGCTGGTCTGGCTGGCGTGGGCGCAGTTCACCGCCTGTGTGCTGGTGGAGGTGCGGGCGGCGGTGACGGGCGTCGGCATCCCGCGGCGCGTCCCCGGCGCCGGGCCCAGCCAGATGCTGGCCCGCCAGCTCGTCAGCGCCCTGCTGCTGCTGACGTCCGCGACGGCGGCGATCACGCCGGGCCTGAGCAGCATCCCGAGCTTCCTCGACGGCTCCGGCGGCGGCACGCCCGTGGCGGAGGCGGAACGGACGCCCGGCCAGCACGCGGGCGGCCCTGGCGGCGGCGCCACGCACGTCGAGCCGGCGGTCGTCCTGCCGGACGGCGCGGGGGACCGGGCCGGCGAGGAGGCCGAGGACCCGACGAAGTACTACCGCATCCAGCCGCCGGAGGGCCGCCACCACGACACGCTGTGGGGCATCGCCGAGCGGCACCTCGGCGACGGCCTGCGGTACAAGGAGATCTTCCAGCTCAACAAGGACCGGGTGCAGCCCGACGGATCCCGGCTGTCGGAGGCCAGCCTCATCCGGCCGGGCTGGATCCTTCAGATGCCGGCGGACGCGACCGGCGGCGAACTCGTCGAGGCCCCCTACGAGCTGGAGGAGGTCAGCGCCGAGGAAGCCGAGGAGATCTCGGAGTACGCGCAGAGCGGCGACACCGGCCCCGGGCCCGGGCCCTCCGGCGACGGCCCCGAGCCGACCGACCCGCCGGAGCGGGACGGGGAACGGGGCGCGGGATCGGGCGGGCCCGACGCCGAGCAGGCCGACCTGACCGGCCCCGCCGGCGGCGGGAGCGGCACCGCGGACCTCACGTTCGACACGGGCGACGGCGGCGCGACGACGGAGGCCGCGCAGGAGGCGGACGAGGGCGGCTTCGGCCTGCCCGAGGCGTTGATGACGGCGCCGCTGCTCGCCGCGGGTCTCCTCGTCGCCCTCGGCCGGACGCGCCGCAACGCGCTGTGGCAGTCGGCCGCCGGCGTCCTCGGCCGCACCGTCGGCGACGGCCTCACCCCCGGCTCGGCGAACGCGTTCAACGCCCGCGACGCGCTGCTCGTCGGCGCCGACCCGCAGGCCGTGGCCTTCCTCGACCGCGCGCTGCGCCAGCTGTCGGCCGGGCTCGACGCGAGCGGCAGGGTGCTGCCGTCGGTCTACGCCGCCTGGCTGAGCGAGACCGAGCTCCACCTCCAGCTCTCCGCCCCCGCCGGCTCCCCGCCGTCGCCCTGGCAGCTCGGGCAGGCCGACACGTACTGGACGCTGGAGCGTTCCCAGCTGCCGCCCCCGCCGCCCGGCGACGACGAGGCGCCGCCCGAGGCCGAGGCCCCCTACCCGGGCCTGGTGAGCCTCGGCACCCGCGAGGACCTGCGGCTGCTGCTGAACCTCGAAGCCGTGCCGGGCCTGGTGGCCGTCACCGGCGCGCGCGCCGACCGCGAGGCGGTACTGACCTCCATCGCCGCCGAACTCGCCACCAGCGGCTGGTCGGACCGGATGACGGTGACGCTCGTCGGCTTCGGCGAGGACCTGACGGTGCTGGCGCCGACCCGGGTGCGGCACCTGGCCGACATCGCCGGCCTGCTGGAGGTCATGGAGACCGAGACCACCCTGCGCCGCAGCGCGCTGCGCCACACCGGCCAGGAGTCGATCCTCACCGGCCGCACCGGGCCCGCCCGCCACCAGCAGTGGGCGCCGCACCTGGTCGTCGTCGGCGCGCCGCCCACCGAGGAGGAGGCCGAGCGCCTCGCGGGCCTGGCCACGATCTCCGCGCCGCTCGGCATCGGGTACCTCGTCAGCGCCGACCGCACCGACCTGCCGGGCACGGCGTGGGAGTTCGACGTCGCGGCGGACGGCACGCTGCGGGAGCCCGTGATGGGCCTCGAACTGGCCGCGCAGCGGCTGCCGGCCGCCCACCGGGCCGCCGTCGTCGAGCTGTTCACCGAGCTGGCGCGCGGCGCGCGGGGCGCCGACGAGGGCGAGCTGCCCAGCGGCATGGCGTTCCTGGTCGACCTGAGCGAGCGCGGCAAGCCCGAGGTCTACGCCCAGCTGATGGGCGGGTACGACGTCAGCGGCCTCAGCGACCCCGAGCCGGCGCGGGCCGGGCAGCTGCGCGAGGCGCTGGCCATGCTGCTGCTGCACCGGGAGGGCGTCCACCCGAGGGTGCTGGCCGCGTCGCTGTGGCCGCGGGGTGTCTCCGACGACGTGCGCGACGCCCTGATCGAGCGGCTGCGGCAGTGGCTTGGCGACTGTGAGGACGGGACGCCGCGGCTGGTGGTCACCGAGGACGGCCGACTGACGTTGGCGCGGCGCGTCGTCTCCGACTGGGACGTGCTGCGCACCCTCCACTTCCAGGCGGTGGCGCGGGCCGCGAGCACGCCGGCCCCGGCGCGCAAGCGGCAGCTGGCCGACGCGCTCAGCCTGGCGCGGGGAGCGCTGCTCGAGGGGCAGCGGGCCGAGGGCCGGTTCGCCTGGCTGGAGCACGAGATCGTCGACGCGCAGTACCCGCTGCTCGTCGCGGACATCGCGCTGACGCTGGCGCAGGAGCAGCTGGGTTCGGGCGAGGCCGAGCAGGCGTACACGGCGGTGCGCACGGCGCTGGCGGCGGCTCCGATGGACGAGCGGCTGTGGAACGAGCTGCTGCGGGCGGCGCACGGCACCGGCCGCGAGGAGTGGCTGACGGGCGCCGCCGACTGGCTGGTCTCCCACCACCGGCAGCTCTTCGGCGAGAACCAGGCGCTGCCGGCCCAGACGGAGGCGCTGTTGGACGAGCTCCTGCCGAACTGGCGGGTCACGAGCTGACGCGACGCGCCCGCGGGGCCGGGCCCCGCGGGCGCGGGGCGTGCTCGGGCTCCGGCGGGGCCGAGGGCTCCCGGGGGTCCGGTGGCGCCAGCGGGTCCGGTGGCGCCGGAGAGGCGAGCCGGGGGAGGAGCGCGCGGAGCGCGTCGCGGGTCCTGGTCAGTTCGAGGATGCGGTCGTCGATGCGGCGCAGCTGGCTGGTCAGCAGGCGTGCCGCCGCGGGGTCGTGCTCCGTGCCCTCGTCACGGACGCGCAGCAGCAGCCGGATCTCCGCGAGGCTCAGCCCGGCGGACTGCGCGCCGCGGATGAACTCCAGCCGCTCGGCGCTCTCCGGCGGGTAGTCGCGGTACCCGGAGGGTGTGCGTGGCGGCTCCGGAAGCAGGCCGGAGCGCTCGTAGAAGCGGATCGTCTTCGTCGTCACCCCTGCCGCGTGAGCAAGCGTCCCGATGCGCATGCCACCAGCATAGGCAAGGGGAATGCCCAGCTCCGCTTCCCGCGCTCCGCGGTCAGCGGACCTCCGCGTCGGCGCACGCCGTGTCAGTGCACCTCCGCGAGGAACTGCGTGGCGGCGAGCTCGGCGTAGAGCGGGCTGAGGCCGACCAGTTCCGCGTGCGTGCCGACGGCCTCCACCCGGCCGGCGTCCATCACCACGATGCGGTCGGCCGCGGTGACCGTGGAGAGCCGGTGGGCGACCACCAGCACCGTCGTGTCGCGGGCCGCGTCGGCGACGGTGTCGCGCAACGCCGCCTCGTTGACCGCGTCGAGCTGGGAGGTGGCCTCGTCCAGCAGCAGCAGGCGCGGCCGGCGCAGCAGGGCGCGGGCGATCGCGACGCGCTGCCGCTCGCCGCCGGAGAGCTTGGTGCCGCGGTGGCCCACGACGGTGTCGACGCCCTCCGGCAGCCGGGCCACCAGGTCGTCGAGCCGGGTGGTGCGCAGCGCCTCGGCCAGCGCCTCCTCGCTCGCCTCCGGGGCGCCGAACAGGAGGTTCTCCCGCAGGGTGCCCGAGAGGACGGGCGCGTCCTGCTCCACGTACCCGATGGCGGCGCGCAGCTCGGGCAGCTCCCAGTCGTGGACCTCCCGGCCGTCGACCAGCACCCGGCCGGCGTCCGGGTCGTAGAACCGTTCGATCAACGAGAAGATCGTCGTCTTGCCCGCGCCGGAGGGGCCGACGAACGCGGTCAGGCCGCGCGGCGGCACGGTGAACGTCACCCCGTGGTGGACGTACGGGAGTTCGGGCCCGTAGCGGAAACGGACGTCCTCGAAGGTGACGGAGGCGGGCGCCGTGGCGTTGGCGACGACACGCGCCGGGGCGCGTGCGAGGGCGGGTTCGACGGACTCCGTCGGCATCCGGCGCACCTGGAGGATGCGGCCGATGGCCGCCGCGCCCACCTGGTACTGCGAGACGGCCTCCGCCACCTGGGCGATCGGGGAGATGAGGTAGAAGACGTACAGCAGGAACGCCACCAGCGCTCCCACCTCGATGGAGCCGGTGGCCACCCGCGCGCCGCCCACGGCGAGGACCGTGATGAACGCGGCCTGGATCGACAGGCCCGCGGTGTTCCCCGCCAGCGCCTGCCACTTCGCGGCCCGCAGGCTCTGCCGCCAGGACTCCCGCGCGGCCTCGTGCACCGCGCGCTCCTCGCGGGCCTCGGCACCGGACGCCTTCACGGTGCGCATCGCGCCGAGCACCCGCTCCAGCGCGGCGCCCATCTGGCCCATGGACTCCTGCGCGCTGCGGCTGGCGCGCTGGATGGCCGGCACGATGACGCCGATGATCACGGCCGCCACCACCAGCACGAGCAGCGTGACGCCGAGCAGCGGCAGGTCCACCGTGCCCATCGCGACGAGCGTCGCGACCATCGCGAGGCCGCCCGTGCTCATGCCGACCAGGGAGTTCGTCGTCATGGCGCGCAGCAGGGTGGTGTCCGAGGTGGCGCGGGCGAGCAGGTCGCCGGGCTCGCTGGCGTCCATGGCGGAGATCCGCAGCCGCAGCATGGTGGAGGTCAGGGAGCGGCGGGCGGTGAGGACCACGGACTCCGCGGCGCGTTGCAGGGTGTAGGAGCCGAGCGCCCCGAGCACCGCGTTGGCCGCCACGAGGAAGGTCATCAGGACCAGGGCCGAGGAGATGGCGCGGTCCTCGGAGAGGTCGCTGATCAGGCGCTGCGCGACGAGGGGGAGCGCGAGACCGGTGGCGGTGGTGGCGAGGGAGAGGAGCGCCCCGAGCGCCAGTGCGCCCCGGTGCGGGCGCACGTATCCCAGGAGCACCCGCCAGGCCGGCGGGTCTGGCTCCTGCTCGTTCGCCTCGACTGTCACGTCGTGCCCCCTTGGTGTGGCCGTGCTGGTGGAACGTGGTGGACCGACGCGGTGCGTGTGGGTGCGGCGTGCGTCGGTGTGAGTGACGCCGTGTGCCGTCGTGAAGTTGAGCGCACACACGTGCCCATGGGGCCGCCTTGCGCCGGACCGCCCTGACTGCTTGACTGCGGGCCGGCTGTCCGCCACGGAAGACAAAACCGTTCTTTCCGCATCGAACAGCTCGTCAGACCGGCAGCTCGCCAGCTCGCGTGTGCCGGACCCGGACCGGGTCCGCGACTGGCGTCCGGCGCCCACCGCGCCGAGGGTCTGCGCATCCTTCAGGCCGAAGCGTCCGCCGTCTCCTCTCCCCGTCCCGACCCTGACCTCCGCTCGCCTCGTGACCGTTACTCTCTGGAGCTAATGAGATGCAGATAGCGACTACGCTGGACGTGCTGCTGGCGTCGGGGTGCGCGGCGGCCGTGCTGCTGCTGGCTGCGGAGCGGCGTCGTCACCGCCGTCGGCTGGCCGACGCGCGGCACCGCGCGGACGTGTTGCGACGGCGGGTCGAGCGGGCCCAGTGCCGGGAGCGTGAGCTGGTGGAGGAGGTGCGGCACCTCGCGGCGGAGCGGCTGCCCGCCCTGCTCGCGTCCGCCTCGGACCCCGGCGCGCGGGTGCCCGCCCCGCGCCACGCCCGGCTGGCCACGACCGAGGCGGGCGCGGCCCTGACCTCGGTGCTGGCGCAGGCCGGCGCCGGCCTGGTCGCCGAGGGCCGCCGGGTCGACGAGGCGGCGCGGGCGGTGCTGCGCGGCGCCACCAACCGCCTCCAGGCGATGTGCTACCAGATCCAGACCACGGTCGACGACATGCTCCACCGGTACGACGACCCGGAGCTCGCCGAGCAGCTCGCCGGCCTCGACCACCTCAACGAGCAGATGCTGCGCCGCCTCCAGGTCACCGGCGTGGTCTGCGGGGCCGGCGCCGGTCTGGTCCGGCGCCGCACGCCGCTGCGGGCGCTGGTGATGGGCGCCAGCTCCCGCATCGCCGACTACGACCGGGTGCGCATCGTCGACCACCTGTCGGAGCCGGTGGCGGTCGTCGACAGCGCGGCGGAGCCGGTGGCCGTCGTGGTGGCGGAGCTGCTGGCCAACGCGGTGCACCACTCCCCGGGCACCCTGCCGGTGGAGGCGGGCCTGCACCAGGCGCCCGGCGGCGCGGTGGTGGTGATCAGCGACGCCGGGATCGGGATGAGCGCGGAGGAGTTCGCGCACGCGAAGACGCTGCTGTCGGGCTCGGAGCGGGTCACCCTCGCCGAACTGGGGGACCCGCCGCGTTCCGGCCTGGCGGCCGTGGGCTGGCTCTGCCACCGGCACGGGATCTCGGTCACGCTGGAGCCGTCCCCGTACGCGGGGGTCAGGGCCGTGGTGTTGGTGCCGACGGGGCTGCTGACGACGCTGCCGCCCGAGGAGACCCCGCCCATCCCGTTGCCCGTGTACACGCCGCACGCCGGTGCGCGCCTCGGCGGGGGGGCGGGGTCGCTGGCGGGGGTGTGCTGCGGCGCGACGGCCTGCGTGTTCGGCACGCTCGCCGTCGACGGACGCGACGGCGAGCGTGGGCGGGAGCGCGAGCGGGGCGGGGAGCGTGGCGCGGACGCCGGTGCCGAGGGTGGCGCGGGTGAGGGTCCGCCGCCGCTGCCACGGCGACGGCGGAGCGGCGGTGGCGGTGCCGTGGTGCGGCCGGCCGCCCCCGGCCGCGAGGCCGCGAGGCCGAAGGGTGTCGCGGCGCCGCTCGTTCCGCGCGACCCGGAGGAGGTCGCCGCCCGCATCGGCGCCCTGCAACGCGGCACCGCGCGCGGGCGCGCCCATCTCGACCCGCCGCGCGCGGACTCCGCCGTCGCGCCGGGGCAGCCTCTCCAGGCCCCCCAGCCTCTCCAGAGCTCCCAGCCCTTCCAGGCCCCTCGGCCCTACCAGTCCCAGCCCCACGGGCCCCACCCGGCCCTCGACGTCGACCCACCTGACGAGAAAGGAAGCTGACTCCCCCATGGACCGGCGGCTGATTCCGCCCTACGTCTGGACCGGCGGTCGCACCCGCCCCAGTCGCAACGTGCTGGACCGTATGACGGTCCTGCGCGCCGCCACCGACCACGTGCCGGTGGGCGTCTCCCCGGCCGGGCAGCAGGTGTTGGCCCGCGTGCTGCGGGCCGGCGCGCTCCCGCTGGCCGAGCTCGCCGCGGACCTCTCGCTGCCCGTGAGCTTCGTGAAGGTCCTCGCCTGCGACCTGTTCGACGCGGGGTGGCTCGTGGTGCGCACGCCGGCCTCCTCCTGCGAGCAGGCGTGGTACGAGGACGAGGGCCCGCCCGACACGCACCTGCTGGAACGGGTGATCGACGGCCTGAAGGCGCTGCCGTGACCGACCTTCTGACGGCCGACCACCCGGAGCGTCGCCGCGGGCGCGCTTCCGGGGCACGAGATGTCCTGTAATCATGGACATGCCACCGGAACGGGGCTGCGCGCGGCCGGACGGGACGCGCCGCGTGACCGGCGGACCCCCCGCGTATCGGGAGCACCTCGCATGAGAAGAACTCGTCGGCTCGCGGCGGCGTTCGTCGCCGTCGCCGCGCTGTGTCTGAGCCCTGGCCTGACGCAGGTCTCACAGGCGTCGCCACCGTCACGAACGACGGAGACGCCACAGGCGTCGCAGGCGCCGCGGGCAGCACAAGCACCACAGGCGTCGCAGGCATCGCAGGCAGGGCAGGCGTCCCCCGCCTCCTCCCCCTCCGCACGTGCCGCCCAGGACCCGGTCCGCATCATGCCGTTGGGCGACTCGATCACCGGCTCGCCCGGCTGCTGGCGCGCCCTGCTCTGGCAGGACCTCGTCGCCGCGGGCCACACCGCCGTCGACTTCGTCGGCACGCTGCCGGGCCAGGGCTGCGGCTTCGCCTACGACGGCGAGAACGAGGGCCACGGCGGCATCCTCGCCACCAACATGGCCGACCAGAACCAGCTGCCGCCCTGGCTGTCGGCCACCAACCCCGACGTCGTGCTGATGCACCTGGGCACCAACGACGCCTGGAGCGGCCGGCCCACCGACACCATCCTCGACGCCTTCACCACGCTCGTGACGCAGATGCGGGCCAACAACCCCGCCATGGAGATCCTCGTCGCCCAGATCATCCCCATGGACTCCGCGCGCTCGTGCGCGGAGTGCGGCCAGCGCGTCGCCGACCTCAACGCCGCGATCCCCGGCTGGGCCGCCTCCCTCAGCACGGCCGGCTCCCCGATCACCGTCGTCGACCAGTGGACCGGCTTCGACACCGACACCGACACCTACGACGGCGTCCACCCCAACGACGCCGGCAACCGCAAGCTCGCCGACGGCTGGTTCGCCCCGCTGACCGAGGCCGTCACCACCGCCGCCACCTCCTGATCCCGCCGATCCCGGCCGGGCGCCGCCCCCCGTGGCGGCGACGGCCGGGGCCGCCGCCCCACCCCGGCCCCGCCCGCCCCACCCCCCAGACGGGTGGGGCCGGGCGCGTTCCCCCCTGGCGTGTCCCGAGCCGGCACGCGCCGTTCATCCGCCGCTCGTCGCCCCGCAGGACGCGTCTGCTTGCATCACGTCTCGTTTGCCAGCACATGGCGCCGCGTATCACCACCTGGAACCAATGGTCCACTGGGAGGCCTCGTGCGTAGTTCGGGATTGAGTCGTCGTCGGTTCCTCACCTACTCCGGGGGTGGCCTGGCCGCCACCCTGCCGCTGGCCGCCGTCGCGGCTCCGCCCGTGTGGGCGCAACCCCGCTTCTCCAGCGACCCCTTCACCCTCGGGGTCGCCTCGGGCGACCCGCTGCCCGACGGCGTCGTGCTCTGGACGCGCCTCGCCCCCGACCCGCTGGCCGAGGACGGCCTCGGCGGACTCGGCACCCGGTGGACCGTGCCCGTCCGCTGGCAGGTGGCCGAGGACGAGCGCTTCCGCCGCGTGGTCCGCTCCGGCCTCGAACTCGCCACGCCCGACCTCGCCTACGCCGTCCACGCCGAGGTGGACGGCCTGCGCCCGGGACGCGACTACTACTACCGCTTCCGCGTCGGGAACGCCTACAGCGAGACCGGCCGCACCCGCACCGCGACCGACACCTCCGAGAGCCTGACCGCCAGCTCCTCGCTGTCCTTCGCCTTCGTCAGCTGCAACAACTACTCCGACGGCTACTTCACGGCCTTCCGGCACCTGGCCGACGAGGACGTCTCCCTCGTCGTCCACCTCGGCGACTACATCTACGAGGGCGCCGGCAACGACACCATCGGCCGCGGCCACCTGCCGGCGACGGAGATCTTCTCCCTGACGGACTACCGCATCCGCTACGGCCAGTACAAGAGCGACCCGGACCTGAAGGCCGCCCACGCCGCGTTCCCGTGGATCGTGATCCTCGACGACCACGAGGTGGACAACAACTGGGCGAACGACCTCGACGGGCAGGACAGCGGCGGCGAGGCGTTCCTGGCCCGCCGCGCGGCGGCGTTCCAGGCGTACTACGAGCACATGCCGCTGCGGCGCGACGCCCTGCCCTCGGGGCCGAACGCGCGGCTGTACCGGCGGCTCGACTACGGGCGGCTCGCGGAGTTCCACGTGGTCGACACCCGTCAGTACCGGGACAACCAGGCGTGCGGCGACGGCCGGCAGTTCGACTGCGAGGAGCGGCTGGACCCGGCGCGCACCATGCTCGGCGCGGAGCAGGAGCGCTGGCTGCTGGACGGGCTCGGCGACTCCGACGCGACGTGGAAGGTGATGGCGAACCAGATCTTCATGTTCCAGGGCGACTCCGCCGAGGGCGAGCTCCGGGCGTTCGGCATGGACACCTGGGACGGCTACGCCGCCGCGAGGCAGCGCGTCTTCGACGGCGTCCAGGCCCGTGGGGTGGAGAACTTCGTCGTCATCACCGGCGACGCCCACCGCAGCGTCGCGGCCGACCTCAAGGCGAACTTCGACGACCCCGACTCGGCCACGCTGGGCGCCGAGTTCCTCGGCACCTCCATCAGCTCCAGCGGCGACGGCTCCGACCAGGACGAGTGGGGCCGCGTCTGGCTGGCGGAGAACCCCCACCTGCGGTTCCACAACCGGCAGCGCGGCTACGCCGTGTGCGAGCTGACGCCGGACGCGTGGCGCACGGACTACCGCGTCGTGGAGTACGTGAGCCGGCCTGGCGCGCCGATCGGCACGCGGGCCCGCGTGCACGTGACCGCGGGGGTGCCGGGGATCGCGGGCGTCGAGCAGTAGCCTCACCAGCCGGCTGGCCAGCCGGCCGAACGTCCTGATCCGCCGCCTGCCGCATCACCCGTTCGAGCGAATCACGGGCCCGGCCCTCCCGCCGACAGCCGACCATCCGTCACACTGAGTGACGAATGGTCGGCTGTGTAAACGGAGGGTGAGGGCCGTGCCGCTGCGTGGGGACGGGGACGGGGACGAGGGCGGGGACGGACGTGAGGGAGCGGCCGGAGCCCCGCGGCGGGGTCAGACGTGGCGGCGGCCCGTGAGCGTGCTGAGACTCCTTCTGCTGACGTGCGTCGTCGCGGTCATCGCCGCGACGGCGCCCGCGGCCGAGCCGCGGCGCGCCGGCCCCTCGGAGGAGCGGACCGCCGCCCCGGAGTGGCTGTCGCGCGACACCGAGGCCGTGGTGCGTGAGGCGGGCGCGGTCGGCGTGCTGGTGACGGCGCGGGACGGGCAGCGGCGGGCCCGTGCGCGCGCCGGCGTCGCCGAGCTCGGCACCGGTCGGCCCGTCCCGTGGCGGTCCTCCGTCCGTATCGGCAGCTCCACCAAGGCGTTCACGGCGACGGTGGTGCTGCAGCTGGTGGGGGAGGGCCGGCTGGCGTTGGAGGACTCCGTGGAGCGATGGCTGCCGGGCGTGGTCACGGGGCACGGGAACGACGGCCGCGCCATCTCCGTCCGTCAGCTGCTCCAGCACACCAGCGGCCTGCCGGCGGCCTGGCCCGTCCCCGGCGGGGAGAGCGCGGAGTCCTTCGAGGAGCACCGGTACGACGCCATGACGTTCGCCGAGATCGTCGAGGCGGCGATGGAGCTGCCCCCGAGCAGCGCGCCCGGCACCCGCTTCACGTACTCGAACACGAACTACGTCCTCGCCGCGATGATCGTCGAGGCGGTCACCGGGAACAGCTGGGCGGAGGAGGTCACCTCACGGATCATCGTGCCCCTGGAGCTGACCCGCACCCTGGTCCCCGGCCACCAGCCGTACCTGCCCGAGCCGCACCCCCACACGTACTGGAAGTTCGCGGAGGGCGAGCCCTGGTTCGACACCACGGTCCTCAACGTCAGCGAGATGGACGGCGAGGGGTCCCTCGTCAGCACGCCGCGCGATCTCGAACGCTTCCTCACGGCGCTGACGCGCGGCGAGCTGCTGGGGCCGGAGCAGCTCGCCGCGATGCGGACCACCGTCCCGGTCCCCGAGTACGAGCGGTGGGGTCTGCGGTACGGGCTCGGACTGATGTGGTTCCCCCTCAGCTGCGGCGGCGGGTACTGGACGCACTGGGGCGACACCTTCGGGGCCTCCACGCGCGGCGGGGTCACCGAGGACGGCGGCCGGGCCGTCGTGGTCTCCACCACGGGGAACGCCGACCACCTGAAAGTCGAGGCGGAGGAGAAGGCTCTGGGGCCGCTCACCGACCACGTGCTGTGCCGGGGCCTCACGTGACGGCGCCGCCAGCCGGCCCTGCGCGGGCCGACCGGCGGCGGTGCTCCGTCCTTCAGTGCGCTCCGTCCTTCGGCGGTGCCGGGGCCACCAGCGCCCCCGCGCCACGGGCGCGCCGCGCCCTACGGCGCGAGGGTGGAGTCCAGGGTGCCCGCCGGGAGGCGGGCGAAGGTGATGCGCTCGAAGTACGGCGGGGTGGGATCCTCCGCCGTGGGCACGCCGTTCTCGTACAGCACGCCGATGCCCACGCCGCGGCCGTGGCCGTCGCTGCCGGGCCGGATCTGCACGAGGTCGGAGTATCCGGCGGGCCCCTCGTGGATGACGAGCCCGCTGTGCCAGGTCCGCGCGTCGTCGAGGCTGAAGGAGAGCGTCAGGTCGCGCCGCGCGTCGGCCTGTCCCGGAGCGGAGAAGACGAGGAAGCCGCCTGGCCTGCCGCCGACCGTGAGGGAGACGACCGAGCCCTGCACCACGGGGGAGACCAGGTCGGGCACCTCCTGGTAGGGCTGGTCGAACGTGGCGCCGCCGTCGCTGCTGGTCGTCGCCGCCCGGCTGCCGGCGCTCGTGCCGTGCTGGTCGCGGGCGTTGAAGTACACCCGGCCGTCGCTGAGCTCGGCGGCGATCGACTCGTTGGGGTTGATCGTCCCCGCCAGCGGGGTGTCGACGCCGCCGAGGTGCCAGGTGAGGCCGTGGTCGTCGCTGTAGAGGGAGTGGGCGCCGTAGAGGCGGTTGTCGAGGCAGTCGATGCCGCTGCCCTCGGGCGGCGCCACCGAGTGGTTGCCCGGGATCACGAGGCGGCCCGCGTGCTCACCCCGCGTCAGCTGGATGGCGTGCCCGGGGCCGCCCACGAAGTGCCGCCAGTTGTCCGGCCGCACGTCGGCGGTGATCTCCACCGGGTCGGTCCAGCTCTCGCCGTGGTCCTCGCTGAAGAGGACGAACGAGCGGCGTGTCTGCGTGGTGTCGGCGAGCCCGCATCGGATGTCGTCGCCGTCGACCTCGCCCCCGGTGCGCGTCACGTTCAGCACGATCTGTCCCGTCCACCGGTCGAGGACCGGCACCGGGTTGCCGAACTTGTTGGCGCCGTCGTCGATCACGACCTCCAGCGGCCCCCACGAGGCGCCGCCGTCCCGCGACCGCTTCATCACCAGGTCGATGTTGCCGTTGTCGCTGGACCCGCGCACCCGCCCCTCGGCGAACGCCAGCAGCGTCCCGTCGGCCGCCTGCACCACCGCGGGGACGCGGAAGGTGTGGTACCCGTCCTGGCCCTGCTGGAAGACGGTGCTGTACCGCACCGCGGGAGAGGCGGAGGCCGCGGGGGTGGCCGCGGAGAGGTTTATGGGCACGAGGACGGCGGCGAGGGCGATCCCGGCCGTCGTCAGGCGCACGGCCCCGCGTCTGCCCGGTCTGCGTCCGCGTCTGTCGTCACGGTGCTGTCGTCTGCTCATCGTGTTCTTCGCTCCCTGCTCGTCGGGCCCGCCGGACGCGGGCGGTGAACCAGGCCCGGTGCTCGGCGCGCCGGGCGGCGTCGTTGGTCGGCACGTTGGCCCCGTCGATGCGGGGCGCGTCCTCGTCGAGGTGGGTCGGCACCGGCGTGTCGAAGAGAGCCCACTGGGTCAGGGCGGCACGCAGCTCCGCGAGGGGACGCGCGCCGTCGGGTCGGTCGATGAGATTGGTGAGTTCGTGCGGGTCCGCCTCAAGGTCGAACAGGGCGTCACCCGCTCGGTCCTGGTCCCCGCTCACCAGCAGCTTGTGGCGGCGGGTACGGGCCATCGCCACGGGCCCGAAGGTGCGGTTCTCCGCGAAGACGTGGGTGCGGGCGGCCGCCGCCTCCGCGTCCGCGGCCAGGTCCAGCCCCGGCCACGGCGCGTCGCTGTCGGCGTCCCGGCACGCGCCGACGATCGTCGGGGCGAGGTCGGTCAACGAGACCAGCGCGTCGCAGCGCTCGCCGCGCCGCGCGCCACCGACACCGCCGACCGGGAACTTCACCAGCAGCGGGACCCGCACCAGGGGGTCGTACATGGGCCCATTTTTCAGTAGCAGATGGTGAAAACCCAGATACTCGCCGTGGTCGGAGGTGAAGAGGATGAGCGTGTCGTCGTAGAGGCCCGCCTGGCGCAGGTGGTCGAGCAGCCGCCCGACGTGGTGGTCGAGCTGCGTGATGCTCGCGTAGTAGTGGGCCATGACGCGGCGCAGCACCGGCTCCGTCAGCGCGTCCTCGTCGTAGGCGAAGTACCCGCGCAGATGGGGCAGGTCGGCCGCCGGCACCCGCTCGCACCAGCCCGGCGGCACCGTCAGCGCGTCCGGGTCGTACAGCTCGTCCCAGGGGGCCGGCGGGTCGAACGGGTGGTGCGGCTTCACGAAGGACACGTGCAGCAGCCCGCCGCCCTCCGCCGACCAGCCGGCCAGCTCCGACAGCGCCCGCTCGCCGATCCACGTCGTCGAGTGCCACTCCTCCGGCAGGTCCGAGCGGCCGGTGCCGAAGTCACCCCAGTAGGAGGCGGGGGCCAGCGGCCGCAGGTGCTCCTCCTGGTCGAGCAGGTCGAGCACCGGCGCGAGCCCGGCCTCGCGCAGCTCGCGGTGGTAGTCGTCGTCGTAGCGGCCGGGGCCGTGCTGCTCGGCGAGCACCATCCGGTCGTACCCGGCGTCGAGGTACGTCGGGGTGAAGTGCATCTTGCCCACGGCCGCCGTGCGGTAGCCGGCGCGGCGCAGCGCCCTGGGGAAGGTGTCGAGGGAGGGGGAGAGCGTGCAGTGGTTGGTCCAGCCGCCGTGCTGGTGCGGGTAGAGCCCGCTCAGGAGCGAGTACCGGGACGGCGTGCAGATCGGCAGCGGGCAGAACGCCTCCGGGTAGAGCACCCCGTCGGCGGCCAGGCGGTCGAGGTGGGGCGTCTGCACGTCGGGATGGCCCGCGGCCCCCAAGCAGTCCCAGCGGAACTGGTCGGCCTGGATCAGCAGGACGTTGGGACGCGGGTGAGCGCGCGGAGCCGGGCCGGAGGCCGAGCCCGACACCGGGCCCGACACCGGGCCCGACACCGGGGCCGGCGGCCGTCGCGTCACCGCTGCCCCTCCGGACCGCCCGCCCCGACCGCCGCGAGGAAGCCGAGACGTCCCAGCTCCTCGCGGAGCGCGGCGCGCTGGGCCGCGTCCAGCGAGGCCAGCGGCGGCCGGCACGGCCCGCAGTCGGGGCCGACGAGGGCGCTGGCCGCCTTGAAGCCGGCGAGCTCCCCCGCGTATCCGGCGACCGCGTCGATCGCGTCCTGTGCCAGCAGCTGACAGTCCCGCGCCTCCCGCGCCTCGCCAGCCGCCACGTGCTCCAGCATCCGCAGGTAGACCGGGGCGGCGAAGTTGTACGCCGAGCCGATGGCGGCGCGCGCGCCCATGGTGATGGAGGTGAGCAGCAGGCGGGCGTTGGCCATGTACACCTCGACACCGTCCCCGCCTCCGGTCCCGCCCCCGCCAGAGCCCTCGTCCCCGGCGTGGCCGTCGGGCCCGTTCCGCCGCCCGCCGTCGGGACGCTCGGCGGCCAGCCGCAGGCACCGTTGGAGGTCGGCCATGTCCCCGTGGGCGAACTTCACGCCCGCGAAGCCCGGCACCCTCTCCCGTGCCTCCGCCATCACCTGGCTCGCCGGGATGGTGACCCCGGTGACGGAGGGGATGTGGTAGTAGAGGAACGGCAGGCCAGGGGCCGCCTCGGCCACCCGGGCCAGGAAGTCGGCGAGCCCCGCGGCCCCGGTCGGCCGGTGGAAGTAGGGCGGGACGGCGGAGACGGCGCGCGCCCCCACCCGCTGCGCGTGTTCCGCCATCGCCCGCGCCTCACCGAGGCTCGTGTGCCCCACGTGCGCGATGACGTCGAGCCGCCCGTCGGCGACCTCGCACCACCGCTCCAGCAGCAGCATCCGCTCGGCGGTCGTCAACGAGGCGCCCTCGCCGGCCGTGCCGCCGACGTAGGCGCCGGGGCAGCCCCAGGCGAGCAGCGTCTCGGCCTGCTTCTCCACGAGCTCGTACGCCACGCGGCCGTCCTCGTCGAACGGCGTGAACACGGCCGTGAGCAGGGCCATCACCGGATGGGAGCCGCCGTAGTCGAGCGGGCCTCCCGGCGCCGGCCGGCTCGCCTCGTCGGGACGCTGCCCGTCGGGACGCTGCCCGTCGGGGCGGGACTCGTTCAGCTGGTCGTGTCGGTTCACCGACGCCCCCTCACTCGACACGGATGTCGGCCAACACCAGGAAGTCACGCTGGTCCACGGCGAGGCCCGTCACGGACTGGTCCAGCCCGTGGAGCGACGGGCGGGTCGCGATCCCGACCGCCCACGCCTCGTCCACCAGGACCTCGTTCAGCCGCTGCCACGCCGCCCGTTGCGCCTCGGGCGTGACGGCGGTCCTCGCCTCCTCGACGGCCGTCACGTACGCCTCGGGCAGGTTCTCGCCCAGCATCACGTTGTCGGTCGTCGGCAGCATCTGCCGGCCGCGCGCGATCAGCGACGGCGACTGGAGGTTGTTCGGCTGTGCCGCGACGCAGCACTCGAGGTTGCTGGAGAACAGTTCCTCCAGGAAGGTCGTCTGCTCCATCGGCTCGATGCTGAGCGTGAAGCCGATCTCCTCGAAGTCCGCCTGGATGATCTGGAGGATGTCGATCGCGCCCGGCTCGTCCCCGACGCCGGCCGTGGCCTCGCGCGCCGCGCCCTCGTCGACGGCCCTCCCCAGCAGCCGCTCCGCCTCCGCGAGGTCGAAGCCGTGCGAGTCGAGGTAGGTGCTGTCGAAGGCGGGCGAGGACGGCATGAACGCCGTGTAGATCGGCTCGCCGATGCCGAAGCGGACCTGCTCGATGATCCGCTCCCGGTTCACGGCGCGCGCCAGGGCCTGCCGCAGCGCCCGGTTGTCGAACGGGGGCCGCGAGGCGTTCATGAAGAACAGGTCCATCCGCCCGCCGCCCTGCACCAGGGAGAAGCGGTCGCGCAGCCGCTCGTCGTGGCGCGGCGCCAGATAGATCGCGCCGTCCACGTCGCCCGACTCCAGCGCCGAGACCAGGGACTCCTCGTCACGGAAGAAGCGGAACTCGACCTCGTCCAGGCGGGGCAGCTCGCTGTCCCAGTAGTCCGGGTTGCGGCGCACGACGAGCCGCCGGTCGCGGGTGAAGCTGTCCACCAGGAACGGGCCCGAGCCGGCCGGCTCGGTCTCCATCGCCGCCGCGTTGTTGCGGTCGGCGCGGACGAGGGGGAAGGCGAACATCCAGTCGAGCACCAGGGACTCGGGGGTCTCGGTCACGAAGTCGAGCCGGACCGTGCGCCGGTCCACCGCCGTGGCCGACTCGATGAACGCCGAGGGCTCGGCGAGGGTGAAGCCGGCCTCCGGGTCCTTGGCCCGCTCCACGCCCACCACCACGTCGGTCGCGGTGACCTGGCCGCCCCCGTGGAACGTCTGCTCCCGCAGCGTGATCGTCACCGAGCGGTGGTCGTCGGCGAACTCCCACCGCGCGGCGCCGGCCGGCCGGGTGTCGTAGTTCTCCGTGTAGTCCAGGAGGTAGGTGTAGAAGGTGTGGATGTGGATCGCGGAGTTCGTCTGGTAGGGGTCGAACTGCATGATCTGCGTCGTGCCGAGCGTGAGGCGCCCGGTGGAGGCCGTGGAGCCGCCGCCGCAGGCCGCCAGCAGCGGCAGACCCAGCAGCGAACTCGCCCCGGCGAGCCCTCCGGCCTTGAGCACGGAGCGGCGGGACGGGCGGAGGACGGCGCGGTGTGCCATGGAAGGCTCCCTCGTCAGGGGCAGGGTGGTCGTCGGAGGACAGGGGACAGGGGACAGGGGGCACGGAGCAGGGGACAGGGAACAGGGAGAGGCGGCGACAGCGGCGGCGGACGAGCCCACGAGCCGACGTGCCGACGAGCCGAGGAGGCGAGGAGGCGGGATGACAGCGGGTCAGAGGAAAGGTCAGGACAGGCGGATGCGCGGATCGAGGTAGGCGTAGACGATGTCGACCAGCAGGTTCAGACAGAGGAACGCGGCGACGACGAAGAGCACGCCGCCCTGCACCACGGCGTAGTCCCGCTCGCCGATCGAGGTGTAGAGCAGCCGCCCGAGACCGGGATAGTTGAAGACGGCCTCGATCACGACCGTGCCGCCGAGGAAGCCGCCGAGCTGGATGCCGACGACCGTGACCGTCGGCAGGGCCGCGTTCCGCAGCGCGTGCCTGCCGATCACCCGCCGCTCCGGCACGCCCTTGGCCCGCGCCGTACGGATGAAGTCCCGCCCCATCACCTCCCGGATGGAGGAGGTCAGGAAGCGCGCCACGACGCTGGAGGCGTGGACCGCGATCGCCAGCGCCGGCAGGATCGTGGCCCGCAGCGCCTCGCCGGGAGCCGTGAAGAACGGCACGTAGTCGCTGGTCGCCGGCAGGGAGTCCAGCTGCACCGCGAAGGCGATGATCAGCAGCAGACCCAGCCAGAACGCCGGGATCGACAGCCCGAGCGTCAGGTACGCCTGCACCGCCCTCCCGGCCAGCGAACGCGGCCACAACGCGGCCGTCAGCCCCGCCGGCACCGCGATCAGCAGCGTCAGCGTCATCGCGAACACCGCGAGCTGCGCCGTGGCCGGCACCGTGTCCAGCAACGTGGACCAGACCGACTCGGTCGAGAAGTACGAGGTGCCCAGGTCGCCGGTGAGGGCGTTGCCGAGCCAGATGCCGTACTGCTCGACGGCCGAACGGTCCAGGCCGAGCCGCTCCCGCGTGGCCGCCAGCTCCGCGTCGGTGGCGTCGGGGCCGGTCAGCACCGTGGCCGGGTCGCCGGGCAGCGCGAACGCGAACAGCCACACCGCGATCGACCCGAGGAAGAGCACGACCACGAACTGCAACAGGCGGCGCACCAGGTAGGCGTACATCAGAGCGTCCCCTCCCGCGCGCCGCTGGACACCTCGGTGCCCACCGCCCGTTGCAGTCCGCGTCCCACCCGGTCCAGGCAGAAGACGGTGAAGGCCAGACAGAGCCCGGGGAACACCCCGTACCAGGGGCTCTGGTAGAGATACGACCTCGCCTGCTGGAGCATCGCGCCCCACGACGGCGCCGGCGGCGGCGTCCCGAGACCCAGCAGGCTCAGGCCCGCCTCGACCACGACCGCGAGGGACGCGGTCACGACGAGCTGCACCAGGATCGGGCCGAGCACGTTCGGCAGCACCGTGCGGAACATGGTGTCCGGAGTCGACGCGCCCATGCCGCGCGAGGCCACGACGAAGTCGCGTTCGCGGATCGCGAGGGTGGCCGCGCGCGTCAGCCGCCCGAACTCGGGCACGGCGCCGACGCCGATGGCGAGGATGAGGTTGCCCCGGCTCGCGCCGAGCACGGCGATGAGGACCAGCGCGAGCAGGATTCCCGGCACGGCCAGCAGCAGGTCGAGCAGGCGCATCGTCACCGAGTCCACCCACCGGCCCAGGTACCCGGCGGCCAGCCCCAGCGGCACGCCGACCAGCGCGCCGAGCGCGGCGGCGCCGAAGCCGACGAGGAGGGAGGCGCGGGCGCCGTAGATCAGTCGGGAGGCGATGTCGCGGCCGAGCTCGTCCGTGCCGAGGAGGTGGGAGGCGGAGGGGCCCAGGAGGTTCTCCGCGCCCTGCTCGTTCGGGTCGAACGGGGCGATCAGCGGGGCGAACACGGCCATGAGGAGGAGCGCGGCCAGCCCGCACGCGCCCACGACGGCCGCCCGGGAGCGGGCGAAGCGCCGCAGCGTGACGCGCCAGCGGGCACTCTCGACCGGCGCGGCGGGCGCGCCCGCCGCGACCGTCGCGTCCGGTGGCTCCGTCGCGTCCGGAGGTTCCGTCGCGTCCGGTGGCTCGGGACCGTCCCGCCGTTCCGCCGCGTCGAACGAGGCGGACGAGGCGGACGAGGCGGACGCGTCGGCCGAGCGGTGCCCGCCCACCCCACGTACCTTCCGCAGGGAGGCGTCGCCCCCGCCCTCCAGACCCGTCACGCCGGCACCCCCCGGTGGGCCCGACGCGCGCGGGCTCCGGCCCGCCCGCTCCGGCTCCTCCGGATCGTCCCTGACGGGAAGCCGTTTGTCGCTCACGGCAGCTCCTCCCGCACGGTCTCCGCGAAGTGGCAGGCCGTCCGCCCGCCGTCGAACGGCCGCAGCGGCGGCTCCTCCACCGCGCACCGCTCCTGTGCCAGCGGGCAGCGCGTGCGGAACGTGCAGCCCGAGGGCGGATCGGCGGGGCTCGGCACGTCCCCGCCCAGGGGCGCGCGCCGCCGTGTCTCCCGCCCGACGGGGTCGGGGATCGGCACCGAGGCGAGCAGCAGCCGCGTGTACGGGTGGGCGGCGCGGCGGTAGATCCGTTCCACGTCGCCCACCTCGACGATCCTGCCGAGGTACATCACCGCCACCTCGTCCGCCACCTGCCGCACCACCGACAGGTCGTGGCTGACGAACAGGTACGCCATCCCCGACTCCTCCTGGAGCTCCGCCAGCAGGTTCAGCACCTGCGCCTGCACCGAGACGTCGAGGGCGGAGACCGGCTCGTCGAGGATCAGCAGGCGTGGCTGGAGCGCCAGCGCCCGCGCGATGGCGACACGCTGCCGCTGCCCGCCGGAGAACTCCGCCGGATACCGGTCGACGTGCTCGGGACGCAGCCCGACCCGCTCGAAGAGGTCCAGCACCCGCCTTCGCCGCCGCTCCCGGGTGAACCCGCCGGCCAGGCGCAGCGGCTCGGCGACGTTGTCCCCGACGCTGAGGCGGGGGTTGAGGGAGGCGAACGGGTCCTGGTACACCATCTGGACCCGGCGTCGTATGTCGCGCAGCTCGTGCCGCCCCGCCGCCGCCAGCTCGCGGCCCTCCACGGCGATCGTGCCGTCGCTGGCCTCGATCAGCCGCAGCATCATGCGGGCCAGCGTGGACTTGCCGCAGCCGGACTCGCCGACCAGGCCCAGCGTGTGGCCGGGCGGGATGGTGAAGGAGACGCCGTCGACGGCGCGGACCCAGCCGGAGACGCGGGAGAAGACGCCACGGCGGATGGGGAAGCGCTTCTGCGCGTCGCGCACGGCCAGCACCGCACCGCCGTCGCCGTCCGTTCCGGGGGCCGCGCCGGCCCTGCCGGTCTGGCCCACACCGCCGGTCTGGCCGGCTCCGCCGGCACCGATACTCGCGTCGATCGCACCGTCACCCCCGGCGTCACCCCCGGCGCCGCCGTCGGCCTCGACCTCGGCCCCGGCCCCGAGATCGGCCCTGATCCCGGCCTCGGCCCCGACCTCGACAGCCCCGTCGCCGTCGACGCTCCCCTCGACACCGCCCGCGTCGATGATCGTCCGCCCGGCCGACCCCCGCGCCCCGTCGGCCCGCGCCCGTGCGAGCAGCGGGGCCGCCTCCTCGGGGAAGTGGCACGCGCTCAGCCCCGGCTCGGCCGGCTCCAGCGCCGGCCGCTCCTCGTGGCACACCGCGCGGTCGCGCCCCACCGGGCAGCGCGGCGCGAACGGGCAGCCCGCCGGCAGGTTGATCGGGTCCGGCGGCTGACCCGGGATCGGGATCAGGCGACGCACCGGCCCGTCGAGCCTCGGCAGCGAGGTCAGCAGCGACGCCGTGTACGGGTGGCGCGGCCGGGTGAACGCGTCGTGGACCGTGCCGGTCTCCACGACCCGTCCGCCGTACATCACGCACACCCGGTCGGCCGTCTCCGCGACCACGCCCAGGTCGTGCGTGATGAGCACCGTGGCGGCGCCGGTCTCCTCGGCCGCGACGCGCAGCACGTCGAGGATCTGCGCCTGCACGCTCACGTCGAGCGCGGTGGTCGGCTCGTCGGCGATCAGGACGCGGGGCTGGTTCGCGATCGCCATGGCGATCACCGCCCGCTGACACATGCCGCCGGAGAACTGGTGCGGATAGGCGTCGTAGCGGCCGGCGGGGTGGGGCACGCCGACGAGCCGCAGCAGCTCCACGACGCGGGCGCGCGCCGCCCGCGCGGACAGCGTCCGGTCGTGGACGCGCAACGTCTCGGCGATCTGGTCACCGACCCGCTGGACCGGGTTGAGCGCCGAGATGGGGTCCTGGAAGACCATCGCCACCTCGCGGCCCAGCACCCGCCGCAGCTCGGCCTCGGGCAACGAGAGCAGGTCCGTGTCGTCCAGCAGGGCCTGCCCCGAGACGCGCCGCACGTTCCCCGCCGTCAGCAGTCCGAGGGCGGCGAGCACCGTGACGCTCTTGCCGGAGCCGGTCTCGCCAACCACGCCGAGCGTCTCGCCGGCCTCGACCTCGTAGCTCACGCCGTCCACGGCCCGGACCACGCCGGCGGGCGTGGCGAACTCGACCGTGAGGTCCCTCAGGCTCAGCACTGGGCTCCCGACCGAGCTTCGAACCGATGTCCGCACCGACGCTGCCCTCCCGGGACCTGCTGGATATCCTACAAGTTGATAGGACCGTAGGATCATGACACAACCCCGTCAAGGGGGCGGTAAAAATTGGGCGACACAGGGCGGAAGAAACCCGTGCGGCGGACAATCCAGCGGCTCGACAGCCCGCCACCCCTGCACAAGACCGTGCAGGACGAGATACGGCACTACATCACCGCACACGAGCTGCGGCCCGGCGACCCCCTCATGCCGGAGGCCGAGCTCGCCCGCCTCTTCGGCGTGAGCCGCAACTCGGTCCGCGAGGCGGTCAAGGCACTGGAGTCCACCGGCGTCCTGGAGACCCGGCGCGGCAGCGGCGTCTTCGTCAAGGACTTCTCCTTCGCGCCGCTGCTGGAGAACCTCCCCTACGGCCTGATGCGCGGCCCGCGCGCCCTCGCCGACCTCGTCGCCCTCCGCAAGGCGCTGGAGTCCGCGATGATCGGCGACGCCATGCGCGCCCTGACCCCCGCCAGCATCGCCGAACTGCGCGCGGCGCTGGAGACGATGCGGGAGCACGCCGAACGCGGCGAGAGCTCCGCCGAGGCCGACCGCGAGTTCCACCGGCTGCTCTTCGCCGACCTCGGCAACGAGATGCTGCTGACCCTCTTCGACCTCTTCTGGGTCGCCTACCACCGCGCGGCCCCGGCCGTGCCCCACCGCGACCCGGCGGACATCCACCACAGCCACGCGGCGATCCTCGACGCCGTCCTCAGCGGCGACCCCGACCGAGCCAGGGACGCGGTGCACCAGCACTACCTCGGCATCGAGGAACGTGTGAGCGAGGCGACGGACTGACGGTTCGCCACCACCCCGCGCGCGTCGGGTCGCCGGGGAGGTGGGGGTTCGAGGGCCTCGGCAGGCGTGCGCCCCCGGTGTCACCCGGACGCGGGATCACCGGATGAGGGCCGGGAGAGCGCGGAGCAGGGTGGACTCATGACTCAGCCATCCACGTCACCCGGGCCCCGCGGCTCCTCCGACAACGTCCTGTCCCTGTGGTCGCAACACTCCACGCTGTCCATCGGCTCGGTCGGCTCCGTGCTGTCCATCGGGTCCGTGGGATCGGTGCTCTCCATCGGCTCGGTCGGGTGCGCCCTGGCGATCGGTTCGATCGGCTCGGCGCTGGCGGTGCTCTCCTTCGGCTCATGGCTGAGCAAGGGGTCGCTGCTGTCCGCGCAGTCGTGCTGGTCGGTGCTGTCCTGGCGGGCCACGGGCGGCTTCCTGAGCGCGAGGCGCTGAACCCCTCCGACGAGACCGGGGCGACCGGGCAGGCAACGGCCGCCTCGCCACCGCCAGCCGGACACGACCGGAGGCGGCCGGAGGCGGCCGGAGCCGATCACCCGGAGTGGGAGAGGCGCCTCCTACGCGGTGACGAAGGTCGTCACGCTCCGGGCGGGCAGTTGGGCCGTGAAGGAGCCGCCCGAGACGGTCGCCCCGCTCTGGGGCGCGAGGTTCCTGCTGGCGTCCGTCAGCCAGGACGACACGCGCGAGGCCGTGGAGTTCTGGATCGTGAACTGCTGACTCACCGACCCCGTCCCCTTGTTGATCGCGACGATGACGATCTGGGAGCCGCCGGAGCCGCCCCGGTACGCCGAGGTGTAGACGTTCGCCTGCGGGTTGGCGGTAGCGTCGACCCGCACGTGCCCCGGGCGGACGAACTTCGAGAAGTGCGCCATGTTCGCGCCGCGCTTGCTGATCTGCCCGTCCTCCCGCATGGGACCGTAGCTGCGCCGGATGTACCACCACACGTACGCCTGGAACCCGCCGTCGACCAGGGCGCGGTGGATGTGCTCCCCGACGTCGAGCGCCTGGGGCCAGAGGTCCGCCGAGTCGCTGCTGTTGGGGTGGTAGACCTCGGTCATCCACAGCTCCTTGCCCTGACCCTTCTGCTGGAAGAGGGGGTAGGAGAAGTCGCCGAACGGCGTGCCGTAGAGGTGTGCCCCGAGGATGTCCATGTTCGCGAGGGCGGAGGGGTCGTTGAGGATCGGGTCGGAGAAGCTCTTCACGTACTGGAAGGACTCCGGCGCGATGACCCGGGTGCTGATCGAGCCGGCGTTCTCCCGCAGGAAGCGCACCATCTCGGTGGGCGTCCACGCGGTCCAGTCGTGCGCGTAGTCGGGCTCGTTCTGCACCGAGACGGCGTACAGGTTCACGCCGTTGTCCCGCATGAACGTGGTGAAGTCGTTGAGGTGCTGGGCGTAGGCGCCGTACTGGTCGTAGCGCAGCCGCCTGCCGCCGCCGAAGTTCTCGATCATCGAGGCCGGGGGGTTCCACGGCGACGCGATGACGGTCGCCCCGTGCTCGATGGCGCGCCGGGCCGTTGCCACCTCGCGGCTCCAGTTCGCCCGGTCCTCGTGGACGGGGATCCGCAGGACGGAGAAGCCGAGCTGGCCGTCCCCGTTGCCGAACGCCGCGTCCCGCTGGGCGGCCGTCAGGTCGCTGATCCAGACGGTGTGGTTCATGCCGCCGAAGCCTCTGATCGTCTGCCGTGTGGCGGACGGGTTGACGACGACTCCGGCCTGCGCGGTGGACGGTTCCCCGGAGGCCCTGGCCGTGCCCCCGGCCGTCGTCGCGGCCAGGGCGGCGACGGGAAGGGCGCCCATCGTCGTCAGGACGGTCCTGCGGCTCGGGGTCCCGGGGTGCCGGGTGGTGCGGGGCTCGTTCTCGCGTGACGTCATGGTTCCTCCTCGGAACGTGGCGGTGACGTGCGCTGTCCCAGCCCCCACGCCTCGACGGACGTCCTCGTCTCTCTGCGCCGCGAAGCGACTGGGAGCGCTCCCAGTCGCCTGCGCGACTCGCTCGCGACGGTGGCCGCGCGAGGTGTTTGTTGTGCGATATCACGAACGGCATACACGATGTCGGACGCTCGCACGCTAACGGCCGGCCTCCCCACCGTCAACCGTCCGCGAGCGCTTTCCCGCCCGCCCGACGGGGCCGACCGTCGCGGTCAGTCGGCGTCGATCTCGCGCACGCAGCGGAAGCCGATGTTGCCGCCGGAGCTGTCGGGCGTGTTGCTGCTGCGGGCCGCCACCCGGTAGCGGTTGCAGTAGGAGGCGTGGCACATGTACGAGCCGCCGCGCATGACGCGTGCGGCACCGTCGGGCGGTCCGACGGGGTCGCGGCGCGGGCCCGTGAGGTGCCAGTCGGGGCTGAAGAAGTCGCCGCACCACTCCCAGACGTTGCCCGCCACGTTGTACAGGCCGAAGCCGTTGGGCTCGTAGGCGTCCACGGGAGCGGTGCCGAGGTACCCGTCCTCGCCCGTGTTCCTGAACGGGAAGCTGCCCTGCCAGATGTTGCAGCGGTGCTTCCCGTCCGGGGTGAGCTCGTCGCCCCACGGGTAACGGGCGCCGGTCAGGCCGCCGCGCGCCGCGTACTCCCACTCGGCCTCCGTGGGCAGGCGCAGTCCCGCCCACGCGCAGAACGCCGCCGCGTCGGCCCACGAGACGTGCACCACCGGGTGGTCCCACCGGTCACCCTCGCCGCTCTCGCCGTCCTCCCCGCGCTCGCTGTCCCCGACCGTCGAGCCGGGGCCCTCGGGCCGGCGCCAGTCCGCGCCGGGCACCCCGCACCACCACGGCGTCTCGGCCGGCCGCCGGGCCTGGCGGCGCAGCGCGGCCGGCAGGAAGCCCGCGTAGACGTAGGACCAGCCGAAGCGTTCGGCGTCCGTGACGTACCCGGTGGCGTCGACGAACGCGGCGAAGCGGCGGTTGGTCACGGCGTGCGCGTCGATAGCGAACGGCCGCAGCCGCACCTCGCGGATTGGGCCCTCCCCGTCGGCCGGGAAGCCGGCGTCGTCCTCCGCTCCCATCAGGAACGTTCCGCCCGGCAGCTCCACCATCGGGCCGAGGCCCGCTGAGCCGTTCCCGGAGCCGTTCCCGGAACCGTTCCCGGAGCCGGGAGCGGCGAGCGGTACCGCGCCCGTCCGCCCGGCGTCGCCCCCACGCGGCGCACAGCACGCACCCGCCACTACAACCACCCGTTCCGTCGGAAGCCGCGATACATCAGCGAGCAGAACACAACGATCACCACCAGCACGGTCGGATACGCGTACCTCCATCCGAGCTCCGGCATGTGGTCGAAGTTCATGCCGTACAGCCCGCACACCATCGTGGGCACCGCCAGGATCGCCACCCACGCGCTGATCCTGCGCATGTCCTCGTTCTGCGCCACCGTGACCTGCGCGAGGTTGGCCTGGAGGATGGAGTCGATCAGCGCGTCGTACTCCGCCAGGTGCTCACAGCAGCGGTTCAGCAGGTCGGCCGCGTCCCCGAAGTACCGCCGCGTCTCGTCGTCGACGCTCGACAGCGGCTCCCGCGCCAGGCGTGACATCGGTCCGCCCAACGGCACCACGGCCCGCCGCAGCTCCAACAGCTCCCGTTTGAGCTGGTAGATGTTGCCGGAGTCGGCGCCGCGGCGGTGGTCGGCGAAGACTGCCGTCTCCACCGCCTCGATGTCGTCCTGCACGGCGTCGGTGACCGTCGCGTACGTCTCCACCACGTGGTCGGCTATCGCGTGCAGCACGGCGGCCGGGCCCCGCGCCAGGTGCTGTGGCCTGCTCTCCAGCTCCTCCCGGATCGGGCCGAGGGAGCCGTGCCGGCCGTGTCGGACGGTGACGACGAAGTCCGGGCCGGTGAAGACCATGATCTCGCCCGTCTCCACGACCTCGCTCGTCGCGGTGAGCCGGTCGTTGGCGATGTACCGCACGGTCTTGAAGACGGTGAACAACGTGTCGTCGTAGACCTCCAGCTTGGGGCGTTGGTGGGCCTCGACCGCGTCCTCCACGGCCAGCGGGTGCAGGCCGAACAGCTCCGCGATGTCCGCGAACTCCCGTTGGGAGGGCTCGTGCAGCCCGATCCAGACGAACGCGCGGCCGGGCGTGGCACGGGCCTGGGCGATCGCCTCTCGCGGCGTGCTCCCGGCCCCGTCGCCGGCATCGGTCCCGGCCTCGGCGCCGTCACCCGCGCCGGCGCCGTCGCCGGCATCGTCCCGGGTCCCGGCGACGGGCTGCCGCTCGCCGTCGAGGTACACCACGCAGTTCACGACGGAGGAGCCGAGGGGGGAGCGCGCCGGGTGGGAGAGGTCGACGCGCGGCGTTCTCGGCCGACGGACCGTCCGGCTGACCGCCTTGCGCAGCGACGGAATCCTCGACGGCATCATCGACAAGGTGCTCCTCCTCGCGAACGGGAACGGCAGCAGCCAGTATGCGACGTCGAAAGCGGTCCCGACCGTTGGGAAACCGCTTCGCAACCCCGACGATGGCAGTTCGAAGGCCACGCGTCCGCGACGCGGGTGGCAGAGGTGACGGCAGAGAGGGCACACCATGACGCAGGGCAACGGCGACGGCGACGGCACGGGCGCGGGCACGAACAGCGCCCGGCGTAGTGGGGCGTGGTTTGGGGCGGAGGGGCGTAACGGTTTCATTCATCGTTCGTGGATGCGGAATCAGGGTTTTGGTCCGGAGGTGTTCGATGGTCGTCCGGTGATCGGGATCGCGAACAGCTTCTCGGAGTTGACGCCGTGCAACGCTCACCTGCGGGAACTCGCGGAGG
>NZ_JBQQBZ010000024.1:0-120113 GCF_052245655.1 Streptomyces sp. 4N509B | reverse complement strand
GGGGATGGGGGGAGCGACGTGGAAGGCGGTGGTGGAGGAGCCGGACGGCGGGGAGGTCCTACGTTCTACGTCTGATCCATCGACCGTAGGAGCGGTGATCGCGAGTGGTCAAGACCTGTGCGAGCACTGCCGGCCGCGCCGGACGTCCGATGTCCCATCTCCGTTGGCAGAATGTGAACTGATGAATGACGAGCGGGGTGGCGAGGAAGGGAAGGGGCGGCCATGGCCCGTCGCATGATGTCCGACGAGGTGCAGGAGCGGATCAAACAGCTGATACTGCGTCGGCGTCTCGCCCCCGGGGACCCGCTGCCCACCGAGGGCGAGCTGACGCGGCGGTTCGGCGTGAGCCGGAACTCCGTGCGCGAGGCCCTCAAGGCCCTCCAGGCGGTGAACATCGTCGACATCCGGCACGGCTTCGGCACGTACGTCGGCTCGCTCAGCCTGGACCCGTTCGTCGAGGGCGTCGTCTTCCGCGCGGCCGTCCGCCACCGGCACGGCGAGGCGAGCCTCGCCGAACTGCTGGAGGTGCGCGAGGCGTTGGAGGCCGGGCTGATCGGCAGCGTCGCCGGGAGGATGCCGGCGCCGGACCTGGCCGCGCTGCGGGAACTGGTGGAGGAGATGGAGCGGGAGGCCACGGACGAGGACCGCGTCACGGCCGGCACGGACCGCGCCTTCCACCTCGCGCTCTACCGCTCGCTCGGAAACCACCTGCTGAGCGAGGTGTTGGACGCCTTCTGGGCGGCGCTGCACCGGGTGCGGGCGGAGCTGCGGGAGGACCGGCAGGACCCGGGCGTGACGTGCGCGCGGCACCGGGCGATCCTGGCGGCGCTGGAGGAGGGCGACGCGGCGGGGGCGGTGGCGGCGATGCGGGACCACTTCGCGGGGATCCGGGCGGTGCTGTCGGCGGGGGGGCCGGGGGGTGAGCAGGACCGGGAGGCCCTCGAATCCCCCCGGGGTTCACAGTTCGAACACGTCACCCTTTATCCTTCTCTCGATGTGACATAGCGCATCGCGAAGGCTGCCTGGAACTCCGTTTAGTCGTTGGCCACAGTCGGCGACATCTTCGAGGATTCGAAGCACTCTCACGGAGGACATCTCATCCACCAAGGGCAGGAGCCGTTCGGCCTCTTCCATTGCCTCTTTCCATGATTTGAGGCGCAGCAAACAGTCGAGCAGACGAACGGCAGCTATGTTCTTGTACCCTACGTTCGGGCCGCTTCCGTTCATTGCGCCTTCAAGCAGGGGCACAGCCGCGCCCCACCGTTTCAGGTCGTGGAATACGCGACCTTCCTGCCTGTCAATCTCTTGTTCATCAAACCACCAACACCAGCTCGGTTCGTCCGTGGGGTCACTGTCATTCAGCAGGGAACGGGAATGCAGGAACGCACTTCTTGCCTCTGACAACTGACCGGTAAACGCAAGGCCATTCGCCTCCCTGGCTCGGAACACCGCCGCCACTCGCGGACTAAGTCGACCCTCATTGAGAACAAACTGCGAGATGGCGAGCTCTTCGCGGGGTCGACCTGTCAAGCCTGCGACCATAGCCATGTTCTGAAGCGTGATCAGCTCCGTTGAGCGGTCACCTGACAGACGGGCCAGGAACAGTGCTTCCTGATTGAATCGGCGAGATGCGAACGAATGACCTTCGTTGAACAGTGCCCATCCTGCCACCTCGGCAAGCTCGGCTGCCGCAGCTTGGATATCGCGCTCGTGCGTCGATTCGTAGTCGCCCGCCCCGAGGTGTCGGTGAACTCTCTTGAATGATCGCGCGGCGGCCTCAGCGATGGGCAAGCCGTTCAGTTCGTTGTCAAGCGCGACGAGGTGTTGCGTCGTCTGACGGATCGACTGCGCGTGGTCACTGGCAGTCTCCCCCATCGGAACGGAGAGTTGATTCTCCTTCAGCTCAAGAAGGCTTGTCAGCGATTCTTCGAGTCCGGCTGACGCTGGCTGTTTTCCGTTGAGGACCCGGGACAGATACCCGACGTCGTAGTGAGTGGCCCGTGCGGCTGCACGCAGGGAAATGCCGCGACGGTCCAATTCAGTGCGCACTCGTTCGATGTCCATACATCTGCGCTCCGGGAGTCAACACCTGTCAACAGTGAGTCAACAGTCTATAGCTCGTCGGGCAGGCAGGATCGGCGTTAAGCAAGGTGCCCCGGCGGCGGACAGGCCCCGGGGCGTGGCCGAGCACCTGAGTGGAGGTGGCCGACATGGGCCACAGTAGTGCCCTTTTCCCGCATGCGCTGATCAGTCTCTTCATCCCGCCGTCGGGGCGCCGCCAAACGCCCGTGCGACCCCCGCGACACGTCCACTCACGGCTGCGGATGGTGAGGCCGTGAGTTGCAAGCATCCGGGGGACCTGGTGAGCGAGGACGACGGGGAGCACTGTTCCGAGTGCGGGATGTTGGTTTTCACGGTGGCCGTCGCGGAGAAGGTGGGGCTGCGGCCCGAGCCCACGGCTTCGGCCCTCTCGCCGGCGCCGTCAGGAGGGGGACAGAAGTGATGCACCCCATCCGCAGGACGGCCGCGTGGTTCCTCGGGGCGGACCGTGCCCCGGGCGCTCCCGCCAACGGGTACGACGTGGAGTGCGTGAACTGTGGCGCCACGTCCCCCCACACACACGACGACCCGATGCCCGTGGAGCTGTGGGCCATCGACCACGCGGCACGCCACGGCGTGACCCACAGCCAGTTCGCCGCGACGACCCTGAACTACTGGTCGGTGGTGCCCATCGGCGCCGAGAGCCAGTACCGCGACGCCTGGAGAGCCGGGCAGCTCACCGACGACGGCCCGGGGGCCACGGTGCTTCTGCGTCCGACGCTGCCGCTGGGGTCGCGGGCCCACGCCCGGCCCGGGAGCCGCAGCGTGCTGAGCCAGGCGGTGGAGGCGGTGGCGTCCGTGTTCCGCCGTTAGACAGCTGAGGTTCCTGGCTGACGTCATGGCGAGATGACGTCAGCCAGGTCAGACGTCCCCCGACCGGACCAGCCCTGGCGTGGCAGCCATCCTGTCCCGCCTCGCCCCGGTCCGCCCCGACGGTGGATGGCCACCGGCAGGGGTGCCGCGACGAGTGCGCGGTGAGGGACACGGCCCCGCCCGTGTCATGGCCGATGAGGGCGGGGCCTCTTTGGCCCTGTGCGGGCGCGTCAGCTCGCGCGCCGTCGCGTCGCGCGGTGGCGTGTGCCGTCGTCACGGTCCGGTTCCGGGAACGTGTCCGACTCCTTGACCGCTGGGTGGGGGGCTTCTACGTTCCGCCTGAGAGCGCTCTCTGACCCCCACTCAGTGAAGGAGAGCACATGTCATCCCCACCCATCCCCCACTCCCGCATCTCCCGTTCCGCGTCGGCTCGGCGGCGACGTCGCGGCCGGCGCGGGCTGTTCGCGTTCCTCGCGGCGGCGTGTCTCGTCGCGTCCCAGTTCGTGGTCGGCGCCGGTGGCGCCCAGGCGGGCGCGGAGGCCGAGGCGACGGACGCGTCCGCGTCCGGCGAGGTCGGGCCGTCCGTCGTGCGCGTGGCCGAGTTCGTGGCCGAGTGCCCGTTCAGCCACCGGCTGCCGGACGACCCGATCGTCTTCCCCGGCCTGCCGGGGGCGTCGCACAGCCACAGCTTCTTCGGGAGCACGGTGACCGACGCCTACACCAACCTCGGCGACCTGCTCGCCTCGGACTCCACCTGTGACCCGGCGGTCGACCTCTCCTCGTACTGGGTCCCGACCCTGTTCGTCGACGGTCAGCCGGTCGAGCCGCAGAGCGCCACGTTCTACTACCTCGGCGAGGGCGTGGACGAGAGCGTCCGGCAGAACATCCAGTCCCTCCCGCAGGGGCTGAAGATCGTGGCGGGCAACGCGATGGCGAGCGGGCCCGACGACCCGACGTCGACCGCCCGCTGGTCCTGCCTCCACGCGGGCCACGTCAACCCCTCGAAGGACTTCGTGAACTGCCCGGCGGGCACGGCGCTGGAGTCCTACCTCGACTTCCCGCAGTGCTGGGACGGCGTGAACCTCGACTCGCCCGACCACAAGAGCCACATGGCCTACCCCGTGGCGGGCCGCTGCCCCAGCACCCACCCCGTGGCGGTGCCGAAGCTGCGACAGGTGCTGCGGTACCCGGTCAACGGTGACCCGTCGCGGTTCGCGCTCGCCTCGGGTCCCGGCTACACGATGCACGGCGACTTCTTCAACGCCTGGCCCGTCGACGAGATGGAGCGGCGGGTGCGCGACTGCATCCGGCCGACCATCAAGTGCGGCCCCGATGGCGTCCCCTCCTGACCGCACAGCGCGTCAGGTGCCGGCCCGACGCCGCGCGGGCCGGCACCGGCGGAGGGCGGCGGGGGGCGTGCTGTTCGGCGTGCTCGTCCTCCTCGCCGGGTGCGGCGGCTCGGGCGGTGGCTCGGGTGCCGGCTCGGGCGGCGACGAGGCGGCGCCCCGGGCGCCCGCCGCCTCGGCCGCGCCCGCGGCTTCGCCCACCGCGTCGGCGGGTGCCCTCGGCCCCACCGACCTGGCCTGGGTGAACCTGATGATCCCGCTGAACGACCAGCTTCTCCCGCTGCTCGACGAGGCGGCCGAACGCGGCGACGACCCGGCCCTGCGCACCCTGGCGGAGGACCTGTCGGCCACGCTGGGCGCCGAACTGGACGCGCTGCACGCCCTCCTGGACGAGGCGGGCGTGGCGTACCGGAACCTCCACGAGGGCCACGACATGCCCGGCATGGTGACCCGGCGGGAGCTCGACGAGGTCGCCGGCCTCGCGGGCCCCGCGTTCGACCGGCGGGCGCTGGCGCACCTGCGGGAGTACGTGGAGCAGTCGGCCACGGTCTCCCGGGGCGAGCGGGACGCCGGCACGCACCGGGACGCGACGTCGCTGGCCACGGCGTTCGTCGAGGCGAGAACGGCGCTGCTCGACGACGTCACCGGGCTGACGGGCACGGGCTGACGGGCACGGGCTGACGGGCACGGGCTGACGGGCACGGCCCGCCCGCCGCGTACGGCACCACCTCCACGCACCACCCCGACCGAAACCACCCCCCACACGAAGGGATCGGGACGCGATCATGCATGCCTGGAAACCGAGAACGCGCCGACGCCGGCCACGGCTCGTGGTGGCGCTCGTCGCCTGCCTGGCGGCGGTCCTCGGACTCACCACCCTGGCCGTGCCCTCCACGGCCGCGCCCGCGAGCACCGCGCCGTCCGGCGCCGCGCAGGACGAGGTGCTGCTCTCCTACGACAAGCCCGCCCAGTCCTCCACCCACCAGCACGACGGCACCTGCTGGGAGTGCGTGCCGGCCAGGGCGTTCGACCTCGACCCGGCGAGCCGCTGGGCGACCTCCCCCACCGACGGCTGGAGTGACCCGGGCTGGATCTCCGTCGACCTCGGCGCCCCCGCCACCGTCAGCCGCGTCGTCCTCCAGTGGGACCCGGCCTACGCCACCGCGTACCAGATCCAGCTCTCCGACGACGGCCAGAACTGGCGCACCGCGTACGAGACGACGAGCGGCCGGGGCTTCCGCGAGGAGGTGGCCGTCTCCGGCACGGGCCGCTACGTCCGGATGTACGGCACCCAGCGCTCGGGCCCCTACGGCTACTCGCTGTGGGAGTTCCAGGTCTACGGGACGGGCGGCGCCCCCACGACGCCGCCGCCGCTGCCGCCCGACCCCGGTGACCCGCCGCGGCTGGTGTGGAGCGACGAGTTCGACGGCGCGGCCGGCGCCGGCCCCGACCCGGCCCGCTGGTCCGCCGACCCGGGCAACGGCCGCAACAACGAGCTCCAGATGTACACCGCGTCCGGCAACGCCTTCCTCGACGGCTCGGGCAACCTGGTGATCGAGTCCCGCCGCGAGGTGACCCCGGGCTCGACCTGCCCCGTGGACCCGCTCAGCGGCAGCACCACCTGCCAGTACACCTCGGGCCGCATCAACACCTACGGGAAGTTCGACTTCACCTACGGCCGGGTCGAGGCACGGATCAGGGTCGCCACGACCCGTGGCATGTGGCCGGCGTTCTGGATGCTCGGCTCGGACTTCTTCTCCGAGGGCCGGCCGTGGCCGTACACCGGCGAGATCGACATCATGGAGCACGTCGGCCACGAGCCGAACACCGTGCACTCGACGCTCCACGCCCCCGCCTACTTCGGCGCCGGCGGCCACGGCGACTCCTACGAGCTGCCCGCCCCGGCGGGGAACGACTTCCACGTCTACGCCGTGGAGTGGGACAGCCGCGGCATGGTCTTCACGGTGGACGACCAGGTGGTCCACCGCGTGGACCGGGCGGAGCTGGAGCGGACCGTCGGACCGTGGGTCTTCGACCACGACTTCTTCATCATCCTCAACACGGCGGTCGGCGGCGACTGGCCGGGGCCGCCGGACGGCTCCAGCGTGTTCCCGCAGCGGATGCTCGTCGACTACGTCCGGGTGTACCAGTGACGGCGCACCGGTGACGGCGACGCGCCCGTGACGGCGCGTCCGTGACGCCGCCGCGTCTCCGCGTCTCCGCGTCTCCGCGCCGCCGCGTCAGCCGGCGGGGCCCGGCGCGGAGGCGCGGACGACGAGTTCCGTCGGGAGGACGGTCGGCGTCGGGTCCAGCGGCGCGATCCCGCCGAGGTGGTCCAGCAGCCGCCGCGCGGCGCGTTCCCCCATGGCGCGCATCGGCTGCCGGACCGTCGTCAGGGCCGGCTCGCCGTAGGCGGCCAGCGGGATGTCGTCGAAGCCGACGACGGCGACGTCCTCGGGCACGCGGCGGCCGGCGGCGTGCAGCGCGCGCACGGCTCCCGTGGCGCTGAGGTCGTTGTGGGCGAAGACGGAGTCGAAGGCGAGGCGTTCGGCGACGGCCCGCCCGACGCTCTCCTCGCCGCGGCGGAGGGTGAAGTCACCCTCGACGATGCCCGCCCCGGCCGGCGGCAGGCCCGCCTCGCGCAGCACGGACTGGAAGCCCGTCACCCGGTCCCTGACGCAGCCGAAGCGCAGCGGCCCGGTGACGACCAGGGGGCGGCGGCGGCCGGTGGCCGTCAGGTGGCGGGCCGCGGCGGCGGCGCCGGCCGCGTTGGTGGTGGCGACGGAGGGGAAGTCGGCGCGCCGGCCGCGGTCGTCGATCACCACCATCGGCAGGCCCTTGCGGTGCAGCACGGCGAGGGAGCCGAGGCTGTCGTCGGGCTCGATGGCCAGCAGGCCGTCGAAGGCGCGGGCGGAGACCTGGCTGGTGAAGCGCGCCATCGACGCCTCGCCCTGGTGGCAGGTGAACAGCAGCAGCCCGTAGCCGGCGGCCTCGACGGTGTCGGCGACGCCCTGGACGACCTCGCCGATCCACGGCCAGGTCAGGGAGGGCAACAGGATGGCGAGGGTGCGGCTGCTGCCCCGGGCGAGGCCGACGGCCCGGGAGCTGGGGACGTAGCCGAGTTCGGCGATGACGGCGCGCACCCGTTCGGCGGTCCGGACGTCGACCTCGCTCTTGCCGTTGAGCACGCGGGAGACGGTGGTCTTGCTGACGGCCGCGGCGCGGGCGACGTCGGTGATGGTGACACGCATGGCGGCGGTGTCCTCCCTCGCGGCTCTTCCACGGCTCCTCGCTCCCGGAACCGGTTCCGGCCGGGGGCTCGCGTGGAGTTAACCGCTAGGGCATGAACACGTCAATATGACGGCAGCGCGGGGGCGTGGGGGCGGGAGCGAGCCGCTCGTTCCCACCCCCACGCCCGTCCGTGCCGGCCTGTCAGCTCACACGCCGTCGGGCCGCACCGTGTCGGGCCGTGCCGTATCAGGCGGTCAGAGGCCGAGGCTGGCCTGCGGGCCCGCGCCGGCCGTCACGAGTGCCGGCACGTCCTCGGCGGCGTCGAGGCTGTAGCCGTAGGGGATCGCGTCGACCCCGCCGCCGGTCGACTCCGGTTCGCCCGAGCCGACGTAGACGTTGTCGCGCTCGACCAGGTTGCCCGGGTCGGAGTCGGCGTAGCCGACGGCGGTGGGCTGCGGGACGTTCTCGAAGTAGTTGCCCTCGACGAGGACGCCCGCGTCCATGGTGGAGGCGACGCCGTAGATCTCGTTGTTGTCCATGTAGTTGTTGAAGACGTGGACGGGGTTGCCGAAGCGGACCCGGGGGTTGCGCTCGGCGCTGCCGTCGAACCAGTTGTGGTGGTACGTCACCCGCAGGTGGCCGCTGTCCTGGCCGCCGTTGCCGTCGTCGTGGCCGAGCAGCATGTTCTTGTCGTGGGTGGTGTGGTTCCACGACACGGTGACGAAGTCGGAGCCGCGCTTGACGTCGACGGAGCCGTCGCCGCCGCTGCCGAAGAAGTTGTGGTCGATCCAGACGTTGGTCGACCCGTCCTCGACGTTGATGGCGTCGTCGCTCCAGCCGTCGAAGCTGAGGTTCCGGATGATGACGTTGCTCTGGCCGGCGATGGTGAGGCCGGCGCCGTCGATGCCGGAGTCCGCGCCCACGCCGACGACCGTCTTGTCCGAGCCGACGTCGTTCATGTCGTCGGGCAGCGAGAGCATGCCGTCGACGCGGATGGTCAGCGGCTCGTCCGACTGGAGCAGGTCCGCGAGTTCGTCGCCGTCCGTGACGGTGACGGTCTCGCCGTCCGCGCCGCCGGTGGTGCCGCCGTTCTCCGCGGCCCAGCCGACCAGGCCCTGGGTCGGGGTCGGCTCACCGGGCTCCCCCGGCTCCCCGGGCTCCCCCGGCTCCCCGGGCTCCCCCGGGGTCACGTCGACGTTGCCCGCGCCGGCTCCGCCGCTGACGAGGCCGGGCACGTCCTCGCACGGGAGGAGGGTGTAGTCGTAGGGGATCGGCTGGACGCTGCCGCCGGTCTGGCCCTCGCCCGAGTTGGTGAAGCAGTTGTCGCGGGCCACGAGGTTGCCGTCCCCGGAGTCGCCCTCACCCAGGTGGAACGGGTCGTCGACGTTCTCGAAGGCGTTGCCCTCGACGAGGACGCCCGCGTCCTGGGTGGAGGCGACGCCGTAGTCGCCGACGTCCAGGTAGTAGTTGTTGTAGACGTGCACCGGGTCGCCGAAGCGGGCGCGCGGGTTGCGGCTGTTGGTGCCGTCGAAGAAGTTCTTGGTGTAGGTGACGTTCAGTCGGCCGACGTCCTGGTCGGCGTTGTCGTCGTCGTGACCCAGCAGCATGTTCTTGCCGTGGGTGGAGTGGTTCCACGAGAGCGTCACGTACGACGAGCCGCGCTTGACGTCGGCCGCGCCGTCTCCGCCGCTGACGAAGGTGTTGTGGTCGATCCAGACGTGGTGGGAGAACATCTGGACGTTGACGGCGTCGTCGTCCCAGTCCTCGAAGACGAGGTTCTGGATGACGACGTTGTGGACGGCGTTGTCCGGCGGCTCGGTGATCCCGTCGTCCAGCGGCAGGCCGACGTTCAGGCCGCCGCCGGTGAAGCCGGAGTTCGAGCCGAGGCCGATGACGGTCTTGTCCGAGGTGACGTCGTGCATCGCCTCGGGCAGGTCGATCATGCCGTCGACCTGGATGATCAACGGCCCGTCCGTCGTGGCCGCCGCGTCGAACTCCTCGGCGGTGCTGACGGTGACCGTCTGGCCGCCGACGCCGCCCGTGGTGCCGTCCTGGCCGAGCGCCGACATGGCGGCGAAGCCCTCCGGCGAGCCGACGGCCGCGACGGCGGCGGTGGGGTCGACGAGGGAGCCGACGGTGCCGGCGGCGGTGTCGGCGGGGGACGTCGGGTCGGCACCCGCGGTGGTCGGGGAGAGCGCGACGACGGTCCCGGTGACCAACGCGCCCGCGGTGCCGGCGACCAGGGCGACGCGTCGCCGCGACCGCCTGCCGGCGTGCTGGGGCTGTCTCATGGTGTGACCTCCCTGGGAGTGGGGGTGTGTGGGGGGCCACCGCCCACACCCGCAGGGGATGTCCGGACACGCCGACGTCGCGAGGGGGAGGGAAACCGGTCGCGTCGTGCGAGCACGTGACGGAGGCAGCCGTGCGGATCATGCGCTCGTCCTGCGCAGGGCCCGCCTGCTGGGTGGGGGGTGGCGGGGCACGGGGCGTGCCCGGTGGTGCGCGCGCGGCCTGGTGCTTCGTCGTGCTTCGTGACTCGTAGGGATCCTAGGTCGATTCCTGTGGACCATAACGCGACGTGTGTGGACTAGAGCGTTCTGTGCAGGGTGGGGCGGGAGAGGACCCGTTTGACAGGATGGGAACAGGCGTTCGATAGTGGCGGACGTGGTGGTCGGACGGACGGTGGCACCCGCTCAGGGGCCGGAGGCGCTGGTGGCGTGGACAGGGCGCGGGACATGACGCGGGGCATGGCACGGGACGTGACGCGCGTGGCGCGGGCAGGCGAGAGGGTGCTCCCGTCGTCGTCCGAGTCGGCCACGCCCCCGCCGTTGCCCGTGCTGCCCGCGCTGCGCGGGCTGCTGCCCGGACTGCGGCGCGGCCAGGCCGTGACGGTGGACGGCGTGGGCGCGCTGCCGTTGGCGCTGCTGGCCGGCCCCTCGGCCGGCGGGGCGTGGTGCGCGGTCGTCGGCCTCCCCGAGTGCGGCATGCTCGCCGCCGCCGGCATGGGCGTGGACCTCGACCGGCTGCTGCTGGTGGACGAGCCGGGCGAGCGGTGGGCCGAGGTGGTGGCCGCGCTGCTGCCGGCCGTCGAGGTCGTGATGGTGCGCCCCGTGCCCCGTCCGTCGCCGCAGGTCGTGCGGCGGCTGACGGCGCTGGCGCGGCGGCACGGCGCGACGCTCGTCGTGGCCGGCCCCTGGGAGGACGCGCGGGTTCGGCTGCGCGTGGAGTCCTCGCTGTGGACCGGGCTCGGCGACGGCCACGGTCACCTGCGTGGCCGACGGGTGCGGGTGGTGGCCGAGGGCCGTGGCGTGGCCGGCGGCCGGCCTCGGTCGGCGTGGCTGTGGCTGCCCGCGCCCGACGGCGGCGTCGCCGGCTCCGACCTTGAGGTGCTGGGGGCCGCGGGATGAGCCGGGCGGCCGGCCGCGCGGTCCGGGCCGGCCGCGCGAACCGGGTCATGGTCGTGTGGTGCCCCGACTGGCCCGTGGTGGCGGCCGGGTTCGACCCGGAGACGCCCGCCGCCGTGAGCTCCGGCGGCCGGATCCTGGCCTGCACGGAGGCGGCCAGGTGGGAGGGCGTGCGGCGCGGGCAGCGGCTGCGCGACGCCCAGGGCCGCTGCCCCGAGTTGCTGCTGCGGGAGGACGACCCGGCGGCGCAGGCCCGCGCGTTCGAGGAGGTGGCCGTGGCGGTGGAGTCCGTGTGCGCGCGGGTCGAGATCGTCCGCCCCGGGCTCGCCGCCGTCCCCGCGCGCGGCCCCGCCCGTTACCACGGCGGCGAGCAGGCCGCCGCCGACGCCGTCCGCGAGGCCCTGGCCGCACAGGGCCACGCCTGCGCCGTCGGCGTCGCCGACGGCGTCTTCGCCGCCGCGCTGGCGGCCCGCCGCCCACCGCTCGGCGTGGTCGTCCCCGCCGGCCAGACCGCCGACTTCCTCGCCGAGCTGCCCGTGGCCGCGGTGGACCGCCCGGAGCTCGCCGGCGTGCTGACGCGGCTTGGCCTGCGGACCCTCGGGGCGTTCGCCGCGCTGCCGCCCGGGGACGTGGCGGCGCGGTTCGGCACCGAGGGCGTGGCCGCCCACCGCCTGGCGCGCGGCCTCGACCCGCGACCGCCCGTCACCCGGCCGCCCGGCGAGGACCTGGGCGAGGAGCTGGTGTTCGACCCGCCGTCGCCGGTCGAGCCGGTGGTGTTCGCCGCGCGCGGGCTGGCGGAGCGGCTTCACGACACCTTGGACTCCCGTGGGCTCGCCTGCGTCCAGGTCGAGGTGCGGGTGGTCACCGAGGACGGCCGCGTCCGGTCCCGGCTGTGGCGGCACGACGGGCTGCTGTCGGCCTCCGCCGTCGCGGAGCGGGTGCGGTGGCAGCTCGACGCCTGGCGGACGGCCGAGCCCGGCCCGGTCCGGGCGGACGGCTCGCCGGACGGCCCGGCCCGGGCGGGTGGCTCGCCGGGCAGCACGGACGGCTCGCCCCGGGCGGTGGACGACGAGGGCCTGGCCAGCGGCGGGATCAGCCTGCTGCGGCTCACGCCCGACCAGGTGGTCGCGGCCGACGGGCGGCAGCCGGAGCTGTGGGGCCGGCCGGGCGCGGACGAGGCCGGGCAACGGGTCGAGCGGGCCGCCACCCGCATCCAGACCATGCTCGGCCACGCCGCCGTCACCCGCCCCGTGCTGGTCGGCGGGGTCGGCCCGAACGAGCGGGTGCTGCGGCTGCCCTGGGGCGACCAGGACCCCGACGCCGTCCGGGCCCGCCCCGCCGACCGGCCCTGGCCGGGGCAGATCCCCGAGCCGGCGCCGGCCGTGGTGCACCCCACGCGGCGGCCGGTCGAGCTCGTCGACGCCACGGGGGCGCCGGTGGCCGTCAGCGGCCGGTGCGTGGTGTCGGCCCCGCCGGCCCTGCTGCGCGGCCCGGACGGCGAGGTCGTCGCCGTGACCGGCTGGACCGGGCCGTGGCCCGCGCTGGAGCGCTGGTGGGACCCGGCGACGGCACGCCGCAGGGCGCGGCTCCAGCTCACCACGGCCGACGGCCGCGCCTGGCTGCTCCTCCTGGACCGGGGCAGCTGGCTGGTCGAGGCCACCTACGCTTTAGGACCGTCTCCCCGAGTCTCGCGGGACCGCGACGCCGGCCGGGTGCCGAACGCCGTGGTCTGATCCGGCCCGACCGGGCCCGCCCGACGGTGCGGACACGCCCCGGCGACGGCCGGCCAGGAACGCCGGGCCGGAACGCCGGCCAGGAACGCCGGGCCGGAACGCCGGGCCGCGAGGCTCGCCAGCGTTGGCAGCCCTTCGGCACCGGCAGGCACCAGCAGTCCCTTCAGCACCACCCCACCCGCACCAGGAGGCGGCGATGGGCTTCGACAACCCACCCATCCCCTGGCGGACGTTCGAACGCCGGCTCTCGTGGCGAACGGGACCGGACGCGGACACGGGCGCGGAGACGGACGCGGGAGGGGAGGCGGAGCGGGAGCACCCCCGCCCCGCGCCCCGCCCCGCGCGGCGCCCCACCCCCCGGCCGCCCCGGCCGGGCGGCGCCCCGTTCCCGTGGGCCGAGCTGCACTGCCACTCCGCCTACAGCTTCCTCGACGGCGCCAGCGACCCCGAGGCCCTCGTCGCCGAGGCGGTCAGGCTCGGCGTCGAGACCATCGGTGTCACGGACCACGACGGCCTGTACGGGGCGGCGCGCCTGGCCCAGGCCGCCCGGGACGCGAAGGAGCTCCACGGCGCCGACATCGGGACCGTCTTCGGCGCGGAGCTCGGCCTCGGCCCCGCCCCGACGGGCGGCTCCGGGACCTCGCGGCAGCAGCAGCGGCCGCAGCAGCGCCGCCGCACCGGCGTCCCCGACCCGCGCGACGACCACCTGCTCGTCCTCGCCCGCGACCCCGAGGGCTACGCCGCCCTGGCCGGCGCGATCACGGCCGCGCAGCTGCGCGGCGGCAAGGGCAACCCGCTCTACGACCTCGCCGAGCTGGCCGCGAGCCCCGGCAGCCGCGGCGGCCACTGGGCGGTCCTCACCGGCTGCCGCAAGGGCCGCGTCCGCGCCGCCCTCGCCGCCGACGGCCCCCGGGCGGCCGAGGCCGAGCTGCGGCGGCTGGTCGACGCGTTCGGCCGCGACCACGTCCACGTCGAGCTGATCGACCACCGCCAGCCCCTCGACGACGCCCACAACGACGCGCTCGCCACGCTCGCCCGACGCGTCGGCGTCGGCGTCGTCGCCTCCAACAACGTCCACCACGCCCGCCCCGCCGACGCCCACCTCGCGCAGGTCCTCGCGGCCGTCCGCGCCCGCCGGGGCCTTGAGGACATGGTCGGCTGGCTGCCCGTCGCGGGCACCGCCTACCTGCGCTCCGGCGCCGAGATGGCCGCCCGCCTGGCCCGCTACCCCGGCGTGCGGGAGGCCACCGCCGAGCTCGGCCGGGCCTGCGCGTTCGACCTGCGCCTGGTCGCCCCCGAGCTGCCGCCGCGCCGCCTGGGCGAGGGCCACACCGACGCGAGCTGGCTGCGCCACGAGGTGGAGCGCGGCGCCGAGGAACGCTACGGCCCGCGCGGCCCGGCCACCGCCCACGTCTACGCCCAGCTCGACCACGAGCTCGGCGTCATCGAACGCCTCGGCTTCCCCGGCTACTTCCTGATCGTCCACGAGATCGTCGAGTTCTGCCGCGCGAAGGGCATCCTCGCCCAGGGCCGCGGCTCGGCGGCCAACTCCGCCGTCTGCTACGCCCTCGGCATCACCGCCGTGGACCCGGTGCGCCACCGCCTCCTCTTCGAACGCTTCCTCTCCGACGCCCGCGAGGGCCCGCCCGACATCGACATCGACATCGCCAACAACCGCCGCGAGGAGGTGATCCAGCACGTCTACGACACCTACGGCCGCGACCGCGCCGCCATGGTCGCGAACGTCAACACCTACCGCCCCAAGATGGCCATCCGCGACGCCGCCCGCGCCCTCGGCCACAGCCCGGGACAGGCCGACGCCTGGACCCGTCGCGTCGAGCACCGCCTCGGCCCCGACGTCGGCCCGCGCGGCGAGAAGACCCCCGCCCGGCCGCTGCCGGCCGGTTCCCCTCCCGGCCGGCGGGAGCCGCGCGAGGACGAGCTGCTGCCCGAGCCGTTGGCCGGCGTCGTCCAGCGGATGCTGCGCCTGCCCCGCCACCTGTCCATCCACTCCGGCGGCATGGTGCTGGCCGACCGCCCCGTCGGCGAGGTCTGCCCGGTCGAGTGGGCCACGATGCCGGGCCGCAGCGTGCTCCAGTGGGACAAGGACGACTGCGCCTTCGCCGGCCTCGTCAAGTTCGACCTGCTGGGCCTCGGCATGCTCGCCGCCCTGTCCGACGCGTTCGACCTGCTCCGCGCCCACCACGACCTCGACCTCGGCCTGCACACCGTCCCCGCCGAGGACCCGGCCGTCTACGACATGCTCTGCGACGCCGACTCGGTCGGCGTCTTCCAGGTCGAGTCCCGCGCCCAGATGTCCACCCTGCCCAGGCTCAGGCCCCGCCGCTTCTACGACCTGGTCATCGAGGTCGCCCTGATCCGCCCGGGCCCGATCCAGGGCGGCTCGGTCCACCCGTACCTGCGCCGCGCCAGCGGCCGGGAACCGGTGACGTACCCGCACCGGCTGATGCGGCCGGCGCTGGAACGCACCCTCGGCGTCCCCCTCTTCCAGGAGCAGATGATGCAGCTGGCCATCGACTGCGCCGGCTTCACCCCCAAGGACGCCGACGAGCTGCGGCAGGCCATGAGCTCCAAGCGCTCCCCCGAGCGGATCGAGCGCCTCCGCGACCGCCTGATGTCCGGCATGGCCGCCCACGCCATCCCGCCCGACGTCGCCGAGGACATCTACGCCAAGCTCTTCGGCTTCGCCTCCTACGGCTTCCCCGAGTCCCACGCGTACTCGTTCGCCCACCTCGTCTACGCCAGCGCCTGGCTCAAGCGCCACCACCCGGCCGCCTTCACCGCCGCCCTGCTGAACAACCAGCCCATGGGCTTCTACGCGCCGCAGAGCCTCATCGCCGACGCCCGCCGCCACGGGGTGCGGACGCTGGGCGTCGACGTCAACGCCAGCGCCGCCCACGCCACCCTCGAAGGCCCGCCGCTGCCCGTCACCAGCGACCACCCGCACGCCCCCACCGCGACCCCCCAGCCCGCGATCCGCATGGGCCTGGCCACCGTCCGCACCGTCGGCGCCGACCTCGCCCGCGCCATCGCCGCCGGCCGCCCGTACGACGACCTCGACGACCTCGTCCACCGCGTCCACATCCCGCGCCCCGCGCTGGAGGCGCTGGCCACGGCCGGCGCGTTCGGCTGCTTCGGCCTCGACCGGCGCGCCGCGCAGTGGGCCGCCGCCGCCCTCGCCGGCACCACCCCCGACCACCTGCCGGGCACCACCCCCGGCACGGCGGCGCCCTCCCCCGCACCCTCAGCCGCGCCCTCGCCCGCGCCCGCCCCCGTGCCCGCGATGACCCCGCCGGAACAGACCCTCGCGGACCTGTGGTCCACCGGCTCCTCCCCCGACAGCCACCCGGTCCAGCACGTCCGGCCCCACCTCGACGCGTTGGGCGCCGTCCCGGCCGGCCGCCTCCCCCACACCCCGCCCGGCGGCCCCGTCCTCGTCGGCGGCCTGGTGACCCACCGCCAGCGCCCGCCGACGGCCCACGGCGTGGTCTTCATGACCATCGAGGACGAGACGGGCATGATCAACGCCATCTGCCCGCCCACCACCTGGGACCGCCACCGCGCCACGGCCCTGGACTCCTCGGCCCTCCTCCTGGCGGGCACGGTCGAACGCCAGGACGGCGCCACCAACCTCCTCGTCCACGACATGGCCCCGCTGGACGTCTCCGGCAGCATCCCGAGCCGGAACTTCCACTGAGGCCCAGGAGCGTCAGTAGGGGTAGCGGGCCTTGACGATCTTCACTTCCCTCACTTCCCTGTCGTCGGCCCGGTGGACGAGACGGTGCTCGTCGTCGATCCGACGCGAGCAGTAGACCGAGAGGTCCCCCTTCCGCGGGCCGACCCCCAGGCCGCCAGATGTGGCCACAGAAAAGTGACACCTTTGATCCATGACTGCCCTCAACGACCACGCCGTGGGGCTCCGGGAGCTGCGGCACCGGACCAGTGAGGTGCTGGCGCGCGTCCGCCATGGCGAGACGATCGACGTCACCGAGTACGGCCGTCTGGTGGCACGGATCGTCCCTGTGGAGGAGCGGGAGCCCACTCCCGTTCTGGATCGTCTCGCGGCCGAAGGGAGGGTTCGCCCCGCGGCACGCCCCGGATTCCGGCCGCGGATGCGCACCGGGGAGGGTGACGACCGCCTGGGAGAGGCGCTCAGGGATCTGCGCGAGGAAGAGCGCTGGTGAGCCTGTACTACGTCGACACCTCCGCAGCGCTGAAGCTTCTGGTGGAGGAGAAACATTCGAGGGCGTTCGCGGACTTCTACGACCAGGCCACGGGCGCGACCTGGGTCAGCTCGGCCCTCCTGCGCATCGAGATGATGCGAGCGGTCACGAGAGCGTTCCCCGCCGTCCTGCCCGAGGCGCGCGAACTGCTGCTCGCCTTCGAGTTCGTCACGATCGAGGACGACATCGTGGACGTGGTCATGAACGAACCCGACCGCATGCTGCGCTCGTTCGACGCGATCCATCTCGCCACCGCCCGGGTTCTCCGCCCCGACCTCACCGGCCTGGTCACCTATGACGACCGACTCGCCGCGACCGCCGAGGACGCCGGCTTCACGGTCGTCAGCCCTCGCGACTGACGGGCTCGCGTTCCAGCGCCACCCGGCCGTCCTCGGCCTCCTTCTCTGGCCCCGTCCCCGTCAGCTCGCGACACCGAGACCGTCCAGGCGGACACGCTGGGCCGGCGACAGCCGGAGCGACTCGGCGGCCAGGTTCTCCGCCAGGTGGTCGGCCCGGGAGGTGCCCGGGATCGGGAGGATCACCGGGGAGTGTCCGAGCAGCCAGGCGAGCGCCACCTGCGTCGGGGTGGCGTCGAGCTCGGCCGCCACGGCGGCGACCTCCGCCCTCGCCCCGGCGTCCCCCCAGGCGACGGTGCGCCACGGCAGGAACGCGATGCCCGCCGCCTCGCAGGCCGCGAGCACGGGCTCGTGTGCGCGGTCCAGCAGGTTGTAGCGGTTCTGCACGCTGGCGATCTCGACGACCTCACGGGCCCGCGCGAGTTCGTCGACGGTGACCTCCGAGAGCCCGATCCGGCCGATCTTTCCCTCGTCGCGCAGCTCCCGCAGCGCGCCGAGCTGCTCGGCCAGCGGCGTGTCGGGGTCGACGCGGTGCAGCTGGAGCAGTTCGATCCGCTCGACGCGCAGCCGGCGCAACGCCTGCTCGACCTGCTCGCGCAGCACGGCCGGCCGCCCGTCGAACCGCCAGTCGCCGCCGGGGCCCGTGCGGGCGACGCCGACCTTGGTGGTGATCAGCAGCTCGTCGGGATACGGGTGGAGGGCCTCCGCCAGGAGTTCCTCGTTGGCTCCCCCGTCGCCGTACAGGTACGCCGTGTCGATGAGCGTGACGCCCAGCTCGACGGCCCGCCGGGCGACGGCGAGGGAGCGCTCACGGTCCGGGCCCGGCTCCGCCGACAGGTGCATGGCCCCGAACCCGAGCCGTCGTACCTCCAGGTCGCCACCGACGCGGAAGGTGGTTGATGTCATGCGTGTCTCCGGCCTTCTCGTGGAGGGCCAGGCTACGGAACCGCGGCGGGAGGGGGCGGCGGAGGCGTCCGGCCGTCGCGCTGGCCGTAAACGTGCCGCGGGAGGTCGCTCGGGAGGTGACGGGTGGTGATCGGCTTCCTCCGGGAACGTTGCGGCTGCTGCGCGGTCATGGTGCGGTGATCCTAGGCGTCCGTCGCGAGGCGGGCGTGGAGTTCCACGTCGTGGCGGAGGCCGTCGTAGGCCAGCTTCTGGCGTTGGAGGCCCTCGACGGCGAAGCCGGCGGCGCGGGCGACGGCGCAGGAGGCGGGGTTGTTGACGCGGTGGCCGAGTTCGAGACGGAAGAGGCCCGCGTCGGCGAAGGCCCAGCCGGCCAGGGCGCGGCAGCCGTGGGTGGCGACGCCCCGGCCGCGGGCGGCGGGCGTCGTCCAGTACGAGACCCAGCCGGTGGCGTGGCGGCGGTTCACCGAGCCGACGCAGACCTGGCCGACGACGTGGTCACCGTCGACGACGGCGAAGGAGTAGGCGGTGTCGGTGTCCCACTGGATGGTGCGGGCGGCGATCCAGTGTTCCGCGGCTCGGAGGGAGTCGACGGGCTCGGCGGACTGCCGGGACATGAGGGGGTCGCTGAAGGCCGTCAGGACGGCGGCGGCGTCGGCGGGGCGCCAACGGCGGAGCAGCAGACCGGCGGGGGCGGGGACGGGGATGGGAATGGGGACGGGGACGGTTTCGCGCACGACGGGAGTCTGCCGCGCCGGGTCACACCGACACGTACCGGGTCACGTGGTACGGGTCACGCCGCGCCGGCCAGACGGCACCGCCACGCGGTACCGTCACCCCGTGGTGTTCGACCCGAGCGATCCCGCCTTCCTCGCCGATCCGTACCCGACCTTCGCCGCGCTGCGCGAACGCGGCGGCGTGCACTGGCACGCCGGCCTCGGCATGCCCGTCGCGGTGTCGCACGCCGCCTGCTCGCGGGTGCTGCGCGACCGGTCCGCCGGGCGGATCTGGGTCGACAGGGAGCCGGCCGCCGCGTTCCCCGCGTTCAACATGCTGCACCGCAACTCCCTGCTGGAGAACGAACCGCCCCGCCACACCCGGCTGCGGCGGCTCGTGTCGGCGGCGTTCGGGCGCGGGCACACCGAGCGGCTGCGGCCCTGGGTGCGGTCGCTGGCCGACCGCATGGTCGCCGACCTCGCCGCCGCCATCGCCGCCGACGGCCGGGCCGACCTGCTCACCCACCTGGCGGCGCCGCTGCCGGTCGAGGTGATCGCGCAGCTGCTGGGCATCCCGGCGGAGGATCGACCGCGGCTCCAGCCATGGTCCAACGCGATCGTCAAGATGTATGAGTACGGACTGCCGGCGGAGGGCGCGGCGGCAGCCGAGCGGGCGGCGGCCGAGTTCGTCGAGTGTCTGCGCGCACTCGCCGCCGCCCGTACCCGCGACCCCCGCGAGCCCGGCGAGGACCTGATCAGCGACCTGGTCGCGGTCAGGGACGGCGGCGACCGGCTGAGCGACGACGAGCTGGTCGGCACGGCGGTGCTGCTGCTGATGGCCGGCCACGAGGCCACGGTCAACGTGATCGGCAACGGGGTGCTCGCGCTGCTGCGCCACCGCGAGCAGTGGGAGCGGCTGGTCGCCGACCCCGAGGGGCTGGCCGACACGGCCGTCGAGGAGCTGATCCGCTTCGACGCGCCGCTCCAGCTCTTCGAACGGACCGCCACGGCGCCCACGGCGGTGGACGGTCACGAGCTGGCGCCGGGCCAGAAGATCGCCGTGCTGCTGGGGGCGGCGGCCCGCGACCCTGCCGTCTTCGACCGGCCCGACGCCCTCGACGTGGGCCGGTCGCCCAATCCGCACCTGGGCTTCGGGGCCGGCATCCACTACTGCGTGGGGGCGCCGCTGGCCCGCGTGGAGATCGCCGCCGCGCTGACGGCGCTGGTGACGCGGCTGCCGGGGCTGCGCCTGGCGGTGGAGGACCCGCCGCGCCGGCCGGAGTTCGTGATGCGGGGGCTGCGGGAGCTTCCCGTCACCGCGTAGGGCGCCGTGCGGTCTCGCCACGTGGGCGAGCGGTGCCGCCGCACGGGCACGGTCGCCGCGTAGGCGTTCCGTCACGAAGGGCGCACGGGTGTCGGGTGGGGCGGGGTGATTCCCCGACACCCGTCTGATGACCGCCCCGCCTGGCCCGTGCCACCGTTTGGTGTCATGGGTTACCCCCTCGATCCCGAACTGGCGGCGGCCGCCGCCATGATGGCCGAGGTCGACATCACCGACCCGGCCGTCGCCCGCGCGTCCCAGGCCGCCGAACTCGCGGTGGCGCTCCCCGAGATCGACGCGCACGGCGTCGAGGTGGAGGAGGTGCGGGCCGTCGGCCCCCGGGCCCGGCTGGCGGCGAGTCGGCCGACGCCGGCCGACGCGGCGGTGGACGCGACGGTGGACGCGGCGCGGGTCCCCGCCGGAGGGCCCCGCGACGGCTGGGGCCTGGGGCTACCTCCCGCTTGCGGGGGAGCGTCGCGCGGCGGAGGGCAGTCCTCGGACGGTGGAGCGGTGGGGGTTCCCCCGGCCCCTGAGGGGTCGTGGACGTCCGTGCGCGCGCCCGACGAGCCGGCGCTGCTCCCCCGCAAGCCGGGGGTGCCCCCAGGCCCCGCCCCTCGCGGGGCCCGCCTCAACGCCCACGCCGGCACCGCCGCCCACGCCGGCACCGGCACGTTGGCGGGCCCGGGCCCCGAGCCGGGACCCGAGCCCGACGCCGTCGAGGTGAGGCTGCGGATCTACCGGCCGCGCGGCGTGCCCGGCCCGTTGCCGGCGGTCTACGGCATCCACGGCGGCGGCTTCGTCCTCGGCTCGCCCGACGTCGACCACGCCACCAACCTCCGCTTCTGCCGCGAGCTGCCCGCCGTCGTCGTCTCCGTCGACTACCGCCTCGCCCCCGAACACCCCTTCCCGGCCCCGCTGCTGGACTGCTACGCCGGCCTGTGCTGGCTCGCGGAGCACGCGGAGGAGCTGGGGGTGCTGCCCGAACGGATCGCCCTGTGGGGCGACAGCGCGGGCGCGGGGCTCGCGGCCGGCGTGGCGTTGCTCGCCCGCGACCTCGGCGGCCCGCCGATCCACCACCAGCACCTGCACAGCCCGGCGCTGGACGACCGGCTGACGACGCACAGCGCGAGGGTCTTCACCGACACCCCGGTGTGGAACCGGCGCAACGCCCGCCTGAGCTGGGACGCCTACCTCGGCCCCGGCGTGCCGGGCGGCGAGGACGTCTCGCCGTACGCGGCACCGGCGCGGGCCGCGGAGGAGGGCTCGCTGGCGGGTCTGCCGCCGGCGTTCGTCGCGGTGATGGAGTTCGATCCGCTGCGCGACGAGGGCCTGGCGTACGCGAGGGCGCTCGGCGCCGCCGGGGTGCCGACCGAGCTGCGGTTCTACCCGGGCACGTTCCACGGCAGCTGGGGGATCGAGCACGCGGCGATCGCCCAGCGGATCGCGGCCGAAGGGCTCGCGGCGCTACGGACCGGGCTGAGCCCGTGAGCACGGCCCCGAGCACCGAACGCCACGCCCACCCGGCCAGCCGCCCGTCCAGCCAACCGACCAGACAACCGGAGAGCCGCACCGCGAGCCGCCTCGGCGCGGCACGCACCTCCACGGGCCGCGCCGCGCACGAGCGCCGCGACCCCACGCACCGCCACCACACGCACCGCCACCACTCCCGGTGCCACCGCACGCGATGCCACGACGCCCGCCGGTGCCACGACGCCCGGCGTCACGCGCCGCCCGCGGCCGACAGCCGCCAGGCGTACAGGGCCATGTGGGCCCGCAGCCGGTCCGGCGGCTCCGTCAGGCGCCAGCCCAGCGCCGTCTCCACCCCCGCGAGCCGCGCGGCCACGGAGCTGTGGTGCAGGTGGAGGGCCGCGGCGGCCTGGCGCAGCGAGCCCGTCCGGCAGAACGCGGCCAGCGCCGCGATGCTGAGCTCGCCGCCGTCCCTGGCGGCCAGCTCCGCGAGGGCCCGCACGCCCGGCTCGGACCGCAGGCGTTCCGGTGGCACCTCGGCGAGCAGGGTGAGCGGCCCGAGTTCGTCGTGGTCCACGACCGCCTCGCCCGCGGCGACCTCGGCGGGGCCACCGGCCGCGGCGAACCGCAGCGCGGTCCTGGCCTGCGCCCACGAGACGCATGCGCGGTCCGGCGGCACGCTGCCGCCGACACCGACGCAGAAACGGATCTGCCGGGGGTACGGACGATCGCCACCCGGCAGGTGCTCACGGACCCGCTCGGTCACCACCGCCCGCAGCTCCGCCGCCAGACCGTCCGTGCCGCCGCCGCACGGCGGCCGGTCAGGTTCCTTCCCCGGCGGTCCTTCCCCTGGCAGCGGTGCCGGTGACTGAACGAGCGCGGCGGCCAACGCGCCGACGGCGGCCACCCGGGTCGCCGCGGCCTGGCCGCTGCGGGCCATCAGCGTCACGGCCTCCACCCCGGCGTTGGCTCCGACGTCCGACCCCGAGCCCGCGTCCGACCCCGCGCCAGCAGCCGGCCCGGGATCGACGCCCGCGACGGCGACGACGCGGAGCGGCCGTTCGGGGTGGAGTCCGAGCAGGCGCAGGGCCCGGGTCCGGTCCTCGATCGCCTCGCGCTCGGAGAGCACCAACTCCACGAGCGCCGGATCGGCCGCCTGGGGCGACGGACCGGTCCGGCCCGGCCCTCCGGCCTGGGTTCCCACCTCGGCCGCGATGGCCATCCACTCCAGCACGAGCGCGTCGAACGGGCCCGCCGCGGCCTTCCGTTCCAGCCAGACCCGACCGCCCGACCTGGTCCCGACCTCGCCCGAGGTCCGTCCGGGAGCGCCGGCGAGGGCGACTCCGTCGGGCCCGAACCGCACCCGTCGACCGTCGGGGAGTTCGAGTCCCGCGGGGCACTGGGCCAGGCCGGCGGTCGACCGCACGAGCACCACGGGTTCGACCACGCCACCGCCCAGCAGGGCCTGGAAGTGGGCGATCACCCGGAACGCGGCGGCGGCGTCCGCGTCGAGTGAGGACAACCGCAGGAGCAGACCCTTCACGATCCCCAGTCTAGAAAGGGCATGACATGTCCACCACCAGAGCCGCACTACCCCCACAACCCCCGCGCACACCTTCAGAACCCACACGCCCCGCGCGCCGACTCCGCACCGCGTTGGCCACGGTGCTGGGCGCGCTGCTCCCCCTGCTGGCAGCGCTCTTCGCCGGCGCCCCGAGCGCGCAGGCGGCACAGCTGGTGCAGATCAACAACTTCGGGAACAACCCCACCAACCTGTCGATGCACCTGTACGTCCCCGACCAGGTGCAGGACCCGGCTCCCGTGCTGCTCGCGGTGCACTACTGCACCGGCTCGGGCCCGGCGTTCTACTCGGGCACCGAGTTCGCCCGCCTGGCCGACCAGCACGGCTTCATCGTCATCTACCCCTCCGCCACCCGCAGCGGCCAGTGCTTCGACGTCTCCTCGCCCCAGGCGCTGCGGCGTGACGGCGGCAGCGACCCCGTCGGCCTGCGCTCGATGATCTCCTACGTCGAGCAGAACCACGCCGTCGACCCCGAGCGGATCTTCGTCACCGGCGCCTCCTCCGGCGCGATGATGACCAACGTCATGCTCGGGCTCTACCCCGACGTGTTCGCGGCCGGCGCCTCGTTCGCGGGCGTGCCGTTCGGCTGCTTCGGCACGACCGACGGCTCCTCGTGGAACAGCCAGTGCTCCAGCGGGCAGCGCGTCCACAGCGCCCAGCAGTGGGGCGACATGGTGCGGAGCGCCTACCCCGGCTACAGCGGCGAGCGCCCGCGCGTCCAGCTGTGGCACGGCACCAACGACACCACCCTCCACTACAACAACTTCAACGAGGCCATCAAGCAGTGGACCAACGTCCACGGCCTGAGCCAGACCCCGGACTTCTCCGACCAGCCGAACGGCTGGAACCGCACCCGCTACGGCGGCACCGGCGGCCAGGCCACCATCGAGGCGATCAGCCTCCCGAACGTCGGCCACAACCTGCCGATGGGCGGCCAGGCCGCCGAGGCGATCCGCTTCTTCGGCCTCGACCAGCCGACCGGCGAGGACCCCGGTGAGGACCCCGGCGAGGAGCCGGGCCAGCAGCCGGGCGAGGGCGTGCGCGTCATGCCGCTGGGCGACTCGATCACCGACGGCTTCAACGTGCCGGGCGGGTACCGCGTCGACCTGTGGCAGGACTTCCAGGCCGGCGGCCACGACGTCGACTTCGTCGGCTCGATGGTCAACGGCCCCAGCAGCCTCGGCGACCGGGACCACGAGGGCCACTCGGGCTGGACGATCCAACAGATCGACCAGAACATCACGAACTGGCTCACCACCCACGACCCCGACACGATCCTGCTGCACATCGGCACCAACGACATCTACGGCAGCGACCCGAACGGCGCGCCCGCGCGGCTGGCGACCCTCGTCGACCGCATCACGGCGCAGGCACCCGACACCCACCTGTTCGTGTCGACGATCACGCCGCTCGGCTTCTTCAACGACCGCGTGCAGGCGTTCAACTCCCAGGTCCCCGGCATCGTCAACGCCGCGGCGGCCGAGGGCGCGAACGTCCACCTGGTCGACAACTACAGCGCACTGACCACGGCCGACCTCGCCGACGGCGTCCACCCGAACGCCACCGGCTACAGCAAGATGGCCGACGTCTGGTACGAGGCGCTGCTCTCGGTCCCCGGCGCGCTCGGTTAGCCAGCCGGACACGGCGGGTGCGGTCCGAGGGCCACCGGCCCCGGGCCTCGGGCCGCACCACGGCCGGCCGGTCGGGCGCCACGTCGTGCCCGACCGGCCGCCCACCCAGCGGCGTGCGCGGGTCCTCCGCCCCCGATCACGGGCCCGCGCACGCTTCGGACGCGGCGTGCGCGTCGGGCGCCGGTCAGCCGAAGGCCCGGACCAGCACCTCCCGCAGCCCGCCGACGTCCCGGTAGTGGTGCGCGGCGAGCCCGGCGGCTCGGGCGGCCTCGACGTGGCCGGCGGTGTCGTCGACGAAGAGGCACCGCTCCGGCTTCGCCCCCACCCGCTCGGCCGCGACGTGGAAGACCCGGGGGTCCGGCTTGGCGACGCCGACGCGCGAGGTGTTGACGACGGCGTCGAAGGCGTCGGTCAGCCCCAGCGCCGCGAGGTCGTCCTCAAGCCTGGTGGTGGCGTTGGAGACCAACACGACGGGAACGCGCCGACGGACCCCCCGCAGCAGCTCCAGCACCTCCGCGTCCACCCGTCCGGGCACGGCCGACCACTGCCGCACCAGCTCCCCGGCGACCTCCGGCGCACCACACGCCTCGGCGAGGTCGGCCGCCACCCGGGCCCGCCAGCGCTCGTCCGACATCCGCCCCGTGACCGCCGCCTCCAGCAGCGCGGGCCGGAACGCGGCGGCGGCGAGGGTCCCCTCGGCCAGTCCGTGGGCGCGGTCGAGCGCCGTCATCGCCTCCGGGTCCCACAGGCGCACCACGCCGTCCAGGTCGCACAGGACGGCGTCGAGGGGAGAGTCAAGGGGGGATTCGCTCATGCGTACGCATGATGCCACCGGGGCTCGCCGCTCGGGCCGGCCGGCGCCTCACGGAAGGCCCTCACGGAAGGCCCCACGGGAGGCCCCACGGGAGGCTTTCGCGGAAAGGCCCTCACAGGAAGGCGTGGCCCTCACCCCGGTACGTCGGGGCCTCGTCGACGACGCGCTCGCCGTCGACCAGGTGCAGGGTGGTGACGCGCTCCGCCAGTTCGCCGGCCTTGGCGTGACGGAACCAGACGCGGTCCCCGACGCGCAGGCCGTCCGCCGCCCGGCCCAGTAGCGGCGTCTGCACCTCGCCGGCGCCCTCCGCGCCCCGGTAGCGCAGCCCGGCGGGGTGGACCGGCAGCGGCAGGCGGTCGCGGCCCGGGGTGCCGGAGGCGACCCAGCCGCCGCCGAGGACGGTGGCGACGCCGGGCGCGGGCCGGCGGACCACGGGCAGCGCGAAGTAGGCGGCCGGGCGGGGGCGGAAGGCGCGGTAGGCGTCGAACAGCGCCGGGCCGTAGAGGCCGGAGCCGGCGGCCGTCTCGGTGACGGCCGGCTCGGCGGCGGTCAGCTCGACGCTGCCGGTGCCGCCGCCGTTGACGAACTCCAGCTCCGCCACCGACCGCACGGCCGCGACGGCTTCGGCCCTGCGTCGCCGCAGCTCGGCGACGGAGGCACGGCGCACGGCGCGGACGGCCAGGCCGCGCAGCGGCGCGCCCGGCGGGGCGTCGCCGACGCCGGCGGTCTGCGCCTCGTACGCCATGAGCCCCACCAGCCGGAACTCCGGGCACCGGACCACGGCCCGCGCCAGGGCGAGGGCCTGCTCCGGGCTGTGGACCGGGGAGCGGCGCGCTCCCAGGTGGACGCGCCCGCGCAGCAGCCGCAGCGAGGCGTCCAGTTCCAGGCAGAGGCGCAGCGGCCTGGCCGGGCTCGGCCGGGCGGCGCGTCGGAGGAGGTCGAGGTGGTCGGGCGAGTCGACCATCAGCGTGACGCGGGCGGCGAGCGCGTCGTCGGCCGCCAGGCGCCGCAGCGCCGCACGGTCGCTCGTGGGGTAGGCGACGAGGAGGTCGTCGGCGGGCGGGTGCCGCTCGGCGAGCCAGAGCGCCTCGGGGAGCGTGAAGGCCAGCACGCCGGCGAAGCCGGGCAGGCGCAGGGCCCGCGCCAGCAGGGCGCGGCAGCGGACCGACTTGCTCGCGAGGCGCACCGGCTTGCCGCCCGCGCGCCGCGTGAGGCTCGCGGCGTTGGCGTCGAACGCGGCGAGGTCCACGACGGCGAACGGCGGTTCGAGGTGGGCGGTGGCCCGCGCCAGCCGCGCGAAGACCCCGCCGCCCGCGTCCCCGTCCCTGTCGGCATGCCTGTCGGCGTCCCTGCCCCGGGTGGCGTCACTCATGGTGAGGCTCACCGTAACGGTGACACCCGACAGGCGGAACGGTCGTGCGTTGACGTTGACCTCGCTGGTCACGGCCGTGACACTTGCCGCTCATGACGGCGACCCCGGCGGACAGACCCGACACAACGGACGCGACGGCGGACACCGCGCGGGACACTGCTGCGGCCCCGCCCGCCCCGCCCACCGTCTGGCGGAACTGGGCCAGGACCCAGACCGCCCACCCCGCCCGGGTCGAACGCCCCACGAACGCCGACGAGCTGTCCGCCGTCGTCCGACGCGCCGTGGCGGACGGCCTGCGCGTCAAGGCCGTCGGCAGCGGCCACTCCTTCACGGGCGTGGCCGTCACCGACGGCGTGCTGGTGCGGATGGACGCGATGGCCCGCCCCGTGTCCGTCGACCGGGACACCGGCCTCGTCACCGTCGAGGCCGGCATGACGTTGCGCCGCCTCAACGAGCTGCTGGCCGCCCACGAGCTCGCGATGACGAACCTCGGCGACATCGACCGTCAGACCGTCTCCGGCGCGATCTCCACCGGCACCCACGGCACCGGCGCCCGCTCCCCGAGCCTGGCCGCGCAGGTGCGGGCGCTGGAGCTGGTGACGGCCGACGGCTCGCTCGTGCGCTGCGACGCCGACACCCGGCCCGAGTTGTTCGCCGCCGCCCGCGTCGGCCTGGGCGCGCTCGGCGTGCTGACCCGGGTCACCCTCCAGTGCGAGGCCGCGTTCGCGCTGCACGCCGTCGAGACCCCGGCGCGGCTGGAGACGGTGCTCGCCGGGTTGGAGCGGCTGCTGGCGGAGAACGAGCACGTCGAGTTCTTCTGGTTCCCGCACACGGACCGGACGCTGACGAAGCGGAACAACCGGCTGCCGCCCGGCGCCACACCCCACCCGCTCGGCCGCGCCCGCGCCTGGTTCGAGGACGAGTTCCTCTCCAACACCGCCTTCGCCGCCCTCAACCGCATCGGCGCCGCCCTCCCCCGCGCCATCCCCCGCCTCAACGCGTTCGCCGGCCGCGCCCTGTCACCCCGCTCCTACAGCACCGACTCCCACCGCGTGTTCGTCTCGCCGCGCCGCGTCGTCTTCCGCGAGATGGAGTACGCCGTGCCGCGCGAGGCGGTCACGGAGGTGGTGCGGGCGATCGGCCGCTGGCTGGAGCTGAGCGGCGAACGCGTCGCGTTCCCCGTCGAGGTGCGCTTCGGCCCGGCGGAGGACCTGTGGCTGTCCACCGCCCACGGGCGGGACACGGCCTACGTGGCGGTCCACCAGTACCAGCGGCGGCCCTACGAGCGGTACTTCCGGGCGGTCGCCGGGATCGCCGACGCCGTCGGCGGCCGACCCCACTGGGGGAAGCTGCACTACCTCACCGCCGAGACGCTCCGCCCCCGCTACCCGCGCTTCGACGACTTCCTGCGGGTGCGCGACGAGCTCGACCCGGCGGGCGTCTTCGCCAACGACCACCTCGACCGCGTGCTCGGGCCGGCTCGCGGGGCCGCCACGCGGTAGGCCGGGCGCCCAACGCCCACGCCGGTCAGTGAAGCCGGCCGAAACCGAGAGGGGGAGAACCGGCTCGCCGGTTCGACGGCGTCCTGACTGCGGCCCGGCCAGCCAGCGTTGCTACCCTGTCGCGGGTGACCATGTCCAAGGTTCGCGTCCGATTCGCTCCGTCACCCACCGGTATGTTCCACGTCGGCGGGGCCCGATCCGCCCTGTACAACTGGGTGATCGCCCGGAACAACGGTGGCCGTTTCGTGCTCCGCGTCGAGGACACGGATGCCGAGCGAAACCGTCCGGAGTGGACAGAGGGAATCCTGCGGGCACTCGCGGCGATCGGTATCGACGAACGCGACCCGACGTTCGAGGGCCCCTATTTCCAGTCGCAGAACGCCGACCGGCACCGCGAGGTGGCCCTCCGGCTGTTCACCGAGCAGGCCGCGTACTACTGCGACTGCACGCGGAGTCAGGTGGTCGAGCGCACCGGTTCGGAACAGCGCGGCTATGACGGATACTGCGCTGACCGAGGGCTGGACTTCATTCCGGGCCGGGCGCTCCGGTTCCGCACACCACAGGACGGTGTCACCACGGTTGTCGACCTCGTCCGTGGCGAGACCTCGTTCCCCAACGCGGCGATGGAGGATTTCGTCATCGCCCGTGGCGACGGATCCCCGGTCTTCGTCCTCGCCAACGTCGTCGACGACGTCGACCAGCGCGTCACCCATGTCATCAGGGGCGAGGAGCACCTGTCGAACACCCCCAAACAGCAGTTGCTCTGGGAGGCCCTCGGCGCCACTCCGCCGGTGTGGGGCCACCTGCCGGTGATCGTGAACGAGAAGCGGCAGAAGCTCTCGAAGCGCCGGGACAAGGTCGCGCTGGAGTCCTATCTCGCTGAGGGCTACCTGCCCGAGGCGATGATCAACTACCTGATGCTGCTGGGGTGGGGGCCCAAGGACGACGTCGAGGTCCGGCCCTTCGCCGAGTTGGCGGAGCTCTTCCGGATCGAGGAGGTGACGTCGTCCTCGGCGTTCTTCGACGTCAAGAAGCTCGCGGCCATCAACGCCGGGTACATCCGCGCTCTCGGGCCGGCGGAGTTCGTCCGGGCCTGCGAACCGTGGTTGAGGGCCCCGGCCGCGCCGTGGCGGGACGACGCGTTCGACCACGCCGTCTTCGCCGAGGTCGCGGAACTGGCTCAGACGCGGATCACGGTCCTCAGCGACATCACCAGGAACGTCGACTTCCTCTTCCTCGACGAGCCCGCGATCGACGAGGTCGCCTGGGCGAAGACCATGGGAGAGAGCGCCGCGGGGCTGCTCGCCGACGTCCACAAGCGACTGACGGACGTCGCGTGGGAGGCTGACGCGATCAAGGAAGCGATCAGCGAGGTCGGTACGGCGCACGGCCTCAAGCTCGGGAAGGCTCAGGCACCGGTCCGGGTCGCGGTGACCGGGCGTACGGTCGGGCTGCCCCTGTTCGAGTCGTTGCAGGTCCTCGGCCGTGAACGGGTGCTGGCCCGCACGGGTGCGGCGCTGGCGAAGCTCGCCTGAGAGGCGGTGGCGCACCCGGGCCGCCCTGGTGGGCGTCCGGGTGGACCGGGCGGGCCCAGCGTCAGAGCAGAGCCAGCCGGACCGCCTCCCGAAGTCCGGACACCACGGGTGCGCCGGTGCCGCGAAGGGTGACGAACCCGTCGAAGCCGGCGGTGTGCAGGACACAGGCCGTGCCGACCGACCGGGCAGCACTCGCGTCGTCGGCGACGTCGCCGACGACCAGGATCTCCTCGCGTGCCAGGCCGGGGACGGACGCCTGGAGCCGCTCGACGTGGCGGGCGAGGTGCGCGCGCTTGGGCCCGCCCGGGGGACCGGTCCGGCCATCGACCCGGACGAAGTACTCCTCGACGCCGAGTTCCCGGACGAAGGGGACCAGCAGCTCGTGGCCCCACATGGAGAGCACCGACTGCGTGCGGAGGCGCCCGGACGTCGTCCGCGACGCCGCCCAGAGGTCCAGGGCGTCCAGAGCGTCCGGTGCGAGGGAGAAGTCGCGCATGATCGCGACGTAGGCCTTCTCGAATCCGGCGTCGAGGGTCCGGCATTCCGCCTGGTCCACCGGGCGGCCGACCACTCGCTCGTAGAAGGCCGCGGTCGGCCTCGCGAAGTGCTGCGCGAAGCGCTCCGGAGTCACACCCTCGAAGCCGGCGGCGCGCATCGAGATGTCGTTCGCGCGAATGATGGCCTCGCGATCGTCGAAGAGTGTCCCGTTCCAGTCCCAGACGATATGGCGGATCGAGCCGAACCGAGAGCCTTCAGGCATTGACATGTGTTCATCCGATTCCGGTGGACCTGATGAGGAACGAAAATCCAGCCGAGATCCGCAGGGCATGAAATAATGGCTCGGAATCTCGACGGGCAACCGCCGCTGCTGCGGCCTCTGTTAAGGAATCAGTATCATGGCGACACTCTATGTGGTTTCCTGCGGCGGATACCCTGCCCAACAGGTCCCGGAATTCTCCGAGCGCATGATGCGCAGGGGTTGGCAAGTGTGCGTGATCGGCACACCGTCCGGCATGGGGTTTCTCGACGTCGCGGAGATCGAGGAACTGACCGGCTATCCCGTCCGGTCCCAGTACAAGCGACCTGGCGCCCCGGACGTACTGCCCTCCCCGGACGCCATCGTTGTCGCCCCAGCCACCTTCAACACGATCAACAAGTGGGCCAACGGAATATCCGACACCCTTGCCCTCGGCCTGGTCAACGAGGCGATGGGAAGGGGCTGCCCGTCGTCGCCGCCCCCTGGCCGAATCGGGCACTGGCCAGGCATCCCGCCTTCGCCAGGAGTGTGGACCTGCTCTCCTCCGCCGGAGTGCGGTTCGTCCTCGACCCGGACCGGCTCCCCGACACCACGCCCGGGAACCACGGCAACGCCACCTTCCCGTGGGACGAGGTGGCCGCCGCGCTGCTGGAGCACCGCGACGTGCCGGCGCCGGTGGCCGGGGCCGACTGACCCGGCCCTGCCGCGGCCGGTGGTCACACCGTCTCCAGGTACCCGGCCGTCCCGGTCCGTCGCGCCGCGTCGATCGCTTCGAGTCGACGCCAGGAGCGCCCGTCCATGCCCTGCCGCCAGTCAGCCAGGCACCTCGTCTGCCACTCGCTGTGCTCGGCCGGGTCGAGGACGATCCGGCCGAGCGTCGCGGCGGTGAGAATCCCGCCGTCGAAGACCAGGCCGATCCGGCTGTGCGGCCAGTCGGCCCGGGGAGCGACGAAGTGCGTGAGCAGAAGCGGTCGCGGACCGTCCACGGCCAGACCCGTCTCCTCCCGACACTCCCGGACCGCCGTCTCCCAGGGGGTCTCACCCGGGTCCATGTGCCCGCCGGGGATCTGCCAGAGGCCGGGGTTGATCGACGACCGCAGTTGGAAGGGCCGGCCCTCCTCGTCGGTGAGGTACAGACAGGCGTGGGCTGTCGCCTTCGGCAGGCGGCGGAAGAACTCCTCGTCCGACATCCGTGTGGCCACAGTCGGGAACTCCCTCACAGCGGGGAACGCGTCGGTTCACGGCTGGATCTGGAACTTGTAACCCAGGCCGCCGGTCCGGAACATGTCCAGCGCACCGGCGTACTCGCCGAGGTCCAGCCGGTGGGTGATGTAGATCTTCGGATCGACCACCCCGTTGGCGAAGAGCCGCGCGGCCCGCTCGAAGTTCTCGTGGAGCTCGACCATCGACCCCGTGACGGTGATCTCCTTGTTGTAGATCCGGTAGGGGTCGATCAGGACGCGTGCCGCGCGGTTGGTCACGCCGAACTGCAGGAACGTGCCACCCGGGGCGACCCGGGTGATGCCGTCCTCGATCGCCCGGTCGTTGCCGGTGCAGTCCACCACGACGTCCCAGCCGCGTCCGTTGTCGAACTCGTCGGGGCGGGTCGCGGTGGCGGTGCACCCCACGATGCTCGCCACGCCCAACCGCTCCGTGTTGGTGTCGACGACGTCGACCCGTGAGGCCCCGCTCAGCTTTCCGAGCTCGAGCATCATGAGCCCCATGGTGCCGGCACCGTAGATCAGCACGCTCACGCCCACCCGCGACGTCAGGACGTCGTACCCACGGATCGCCGACGAGAGCGGTTCGATCAGGCAGGCGTCCTCCAGCCGGACGGAGTCGTGCACGGGCACACAGTTCGCCGCCGGGACGGCCGCGTACTCGGCGGCTCCGCCGGAAACCGTCACACCGATCGCCGACCAGCGCTCGCACAGGTTGTTCCGGCCCTGTCGGCAGGCCGGACACTCGTGGCACCAGAGATACGGGTAGACGGCGACCCGCGACCCGATCCCGAAGTCGGTGACCCCGGAACCCACGGCGACGACCTCACCGGCGAACTCGTGCCCCGGGACCAGGGGCAGGGTGGGCGCGTACTCGCCGTCGAGGACCCGAAGGTCGATGCTGCACACACCCGTCGCGGCGACCTTGACCACGACCTCGCCCGGCCCGGGGGTGGCGTCGGCGACGGTGACTGTCTCGACGACCCCGGGCTGGGGGATGACAACGGCTCTCATGATGCGTTCTCCCATCGCGTGCCGCCCTCGCCGGGCGGCCTGGTCCGGTTCTCGGTATCGGCGGGCGTGGTGGGGACCAGCGAGCGCAGCCGTTCCCCGACGACGGCGGCGCCCAGCGTGCCGGCCACCTCGTGGAGGTCGGGGCCGGCGGTGCTGCCGGTCAGCGCGACCCGGACCACCCGGGTCACCGCGGTGCGCGCGGCGCGAGCCCCCGCCCTACCAGGTGTGTCCTGATGGTCCTCCGCGATCCGCCAGAGCCCGGCGTACCACTCCTCCGCGGACCCGAGCGGCAGTTCGGCCACCGCCGAGGCGATGGCGCCCACCCGGTCGGGGGCGACGCCCAAACGCTCGTCGTCCGCCCCGTCCGGGGCCACGAACAGTCCAGGCAGGGCGAAGCCGTAGACCGAGCGGAACTCGGACCAGCACGCCAGGTCACGCCTGACGGAGGTGGTGTTGGCGCGCCGCAGGGCGAGCACCGCCCTGGCCTGGCGGTTCGCCGTGCGCAGAACGTCGGCGAGCTCCGTGTCGTGGATGGCGGCCCAGTCCTCGACGGCCTGCAGGACTTCCTCGTCGGAGAGGTCCGCGACGAACTGCGCGCACTTCTTCCGGAGATCCGACAGCTCCATCGTCGGCTGCGCCCGCACGCACTCCTCAAGGCGCAGCCACCTCGTTCGCGCCTGGGCGACGGTGAGGTCGGCCAGCGACGGGTTGTACAGTCCGCGCAGGTAGTGGCGGACGGCCTCGGCGGGGTAGCCCTGGGACTGGAAGTACACGACGAGCGCGTCCGGGTCCTTCTTCCCGGACAGCCGCCGACGGTGGTCGCCGTCCCGCCGCATCAGCGAGGCGATGTGCGCGTACCGCACCTGCTCGAACCCCATCACCCGGTTCAGTTCGATGTGCAGCGGGGTGGACGGGATCCACTCCTCACCGCGGACGACGAGGTTGACCTGCATGAGGTGGTCGTCGACGATGTGCGCGAAGTGGTAGGTGGGCAGCCAGTCGGACCGGTCGGACGCCTTGAGGATCACCACGTCGTTGTAGTAGGCCTCGCACTCGACCTCACCGCGCACCACGTCCCTGAAGCCGAAGCGCTGCCCGACCGGGTTCTCCGACCGGTACCGGAGGACGTAGGGCGTACCGGCGTCGAGTTGCGCGTGCACCCGTGCGGCTGGCGCGTCGCGCCACACGGCCCACTCGCCGTGGTATCCGATCGGTTCTCTGGCCGCGGCCTGCCGGTCGGCGATGGCCCTGAGTTCGGCACGGGTGGTGAAGCAGGGGTAGGCGAGCCCGCGGCGCAGCAGCGTCCGGACGTAGGAGCGGTAGATCTCGGCGCGGTTCGACTGGCGGTAGGGGCCGAAGAGGGCGCCGTTCGCGTCGGTCTCGTCCGACTCCAGGCCGAGGTAGGCGAGCGCTCCGTCGAGCGCGGCGAGCGCGCCGGGCACCTCACGCTCGCCGTCGGTGTCCTCGATGCGGACGATGTAGACGCCACCGGTGGAGTAGGCGGCCTGTTGGGAGATCAGCGCGATGTTCGCCGCCGCCAGGGACAGGTGCTTGCCGAAGCTGGGGCCGAAGCGGGTGACGTAGGCCCCCTCGGGGAGGTCGCGCCGGGGGAAGGCCGAGTCCCAGACGTCGGTTTCCTGATCGTCCTCCGGGATGAGCCGGTTGATCAGTGTGTCGTCCATGGGTGTCTACCGTTCCTCCGGGAGTTCGCCGACGGTGATGTTCATCCCGGCGACGATCTTGTCGTTGAGATCGAGGAGTCCGGCCGGGGTGTCGGCCTGGGCGTAGACCATCGCCGCGTAGCCCTGTCCGAGGCCGAGGTCGAAGCTGGTGACGCCCATGTCGTAGAACTCCAGGACTCCGTCCAGGGACGACACGCCCGGGTCGAACGTGATCCGCACCGGCCTGCCGCTCAGCTCCCCCGGCACGCACGGCGTGAGGAAGCCGCCGGCACCGGTGTACACGGGCTCGGCCATCGGCCGCTCACCCAGGCAGGCCCTCGCGCTCTCGGCGACCAGGTCGTAGCCGGCCGCCGCCATCAGGATTCCGTGGCTCGCGCCGCTGGGGCGCCCGTTGACCTCGATGATCCGGGGACCCGACGCGGTCAGCTTGAGCTCGGTGTGGGTCATCCCCTGCGTCACCCCCAGCGCGGCCAGGGCCGCGCTGGTCATCGCGTGGATCTCGGCCTGGCGACCGGCTGGCAGCATGCTCGGGGTGATGTGCGCCCGCTCGCGGAAGCCCTCGGACTGCGGCAGCTTGTCCATGGTCATGACGTGGGTGACCACGCCGTCCCAGACGGTCGAGTCAACGCTCACGTAGTCGCCCAGCCGTGGTTCGGTGTGCCAGTCCCGGGTGCCGACGAGCTGCTCCTCAAGCAGCATCTGGGGCCGTCCGACGCTGCGCAGCAGGCGGGTCGCCCTGGACGGCGGGCCCTGGAAGTACTCCAGGGCCGTGGCCCAGGACTGTTGGAGTTCGGCCAGGTCGCGGACCAGGGTGGTCAGCTTGCTTCCCCCGCCGCGCACCGGCTTCAGTACGGCGGGGAAGCCGACGTGGTCCGCTCCCTCGGACAGTGAGGCCGTGTCGGTGATCAGCGCGAACCGTGGAACCGGCACGCTCGCGGCGAGCGCCTGGCGCTGCGCGTACTTGTTGGTGAGGCGGTGGACGGCCTCCGGGGTGTTGAAGCGCAGGCCGTGCTCAGCGGCGATGCGGCTCGCCAAGCCGAGCTTGTTCTCGCTCAGGGTGAGGACCCCGTCGAGGGGGGCGTCAGCGCTCTCGTGCCGGAGCAGCTCCACCGTCCGGTCGTCGTCGTCGGCGACGACGGTGCGGCCGGTCTCCGCCATGATCGGAAGGTCCCGGGCGGCGTTCGCCACCTCGTCGGCGCGGTACACCCACACGCACTCGACCAGGCCGCTCAGCGAGCGGGCGAGGGTGGGTACGTTGGGTCCGCCCATGCCCACCACAACGGCGACTCGGCGACGCGGCGCGACGTTCGACATCTCTCCTCCTGGTTTCTACGGCGCGGTGGCGCGGGCGTCGGGCTGGAACCGGTAGCCGAACGACGTCGCCACCTCGACCAGACCCCGCTGTTCGATCTCGGTCGCCAGCTCGGCCGTGTACCACTCGCGCCACTCCTCGACCCGGCCACGCCGCATGATGCGGTGTCGGTCCCCCGCGACCTGGTCCTCATGGGCGCGCATCGCCTCGAAGGAACTCGCCTCGACGGCGCTCGCGAGAGCGGCTTCGTCCAGCCCGACCCCGAAGTCCGCCAGACAGGCTCGTACCGCGGCGGCCGGCTCGGTCTTCAGGTCCTCGAAACGCAGCAGGGCGAGCGGTGTCCGGGCCGCTTCGGCCCAGTCCCGCCACGCCTGGTGGAACGTGGCCCAGTCCTCGGCCGGCGGTGTGCCGTGGATGCCGGGACGACGCAGGAAATCCATGAACGTGCCGTGTTCGCCGGCTTCGGAGAAGCCCAGACGCCACCGGTAGTACGAGTGGATGGCGTCCCGCGGGTCGCGGACCAGCAGGATCAGACCACGGATCGCCGCACCGGCGAACGCGTCCGGATAGAGGTGGGTCTTGACGAAGACCGGTCCTCCGAGGGGCGACAGGGCGCGGTCGCCGTCAGTGTCGCCATCGGTGTCGGTGGCGGTGTCGACGCGGTGCGACGCGGCGAGTCGACTCCGGTACTCCCGGCGCTGTGCCACCGGTGACGTCCGCCCCGACGCGCGCAGCTCCTCGGTGTACGGATCGAGGTAGCGCAGCCCCAGCTCCAGCAGGATGTTCCCGACCAGCGCGGCCCCCGACCCCGGGTAGCCGGCGATGACCACGTTGTCCTCACCGAGGTTCTCGACGTTGTGCCGGTGGAGCGCCAGGTGGTCCAGCGCCCCGGCGGTCGACCGCGAAGCGGTCGGTTCGGGAAGCGTCATGCGCGGGTGTACTCCGTCCACCGGGCCAGTCGGTTCACTGCCTCGGCCAGGGCGGGCTCGGGCAGGTTGGGGCTGACGCGGACCAGTCCGGGGCCGCCCGTCAGGTTCAGCAGGGTGGGGTACACGGAGACACCTGCCTCGCTGACGAGCCGCCGGTAGGTCGCGTAGCTCGGTTCGTCCCCGATGCGGACCATCATGTTGATGGAGTACTCGGGTGCCAGGCACGGCAGGCCCAGGCTACGGAAGGCGTCGAGGGCGTACCGCCGGCGGTCCTGGACCTGGACGGCCATCACCTCGTGGGCCTCGACGTACTCCGCGAAGCCGGCCTTGAGCGCGGCCCTGCTCAGACCGTAGTCGGACGACAGCCTGCCCAGCACCCCGTCGGTGTCCAACTCCCCGCGCAGCAGTGCGGCTTCGAACCAGCCGAACATCTCCAGCAGGAGGTAGAAGATCGAGGGCGGTCCGCCGTACGTGGTGGACGCGTGGGTGTAGAACGCGTCGATGAAGTCCGTGGAGGCCACCATCCAACCGGCCTTGAGGCCAGGGGCGGCCCAGCGCTTCGACATGCTGCGGACGGAGATGACGTTCGGGGCCAACCGGGCCGGTGTCAGCTCCACTCCGGGTCCGAACGAGTCGTGACACTCGTCGAGGATGAGGAAGCAGTCGCTGGGGAGCGCCGCGACCAGGGCGGCCAACTGTTCCTCCGGCACCCGCAGACCCGTCGGGTTGGTCACCGTCTGAAGGAGGATCACCCGGGCCCTCCCCTCGGCCGCGGAACGCGTCAACTCCTCGATGTCGGTGGCCCTGTCGACCGTGGGCGTGTGCACGAAGTCCACGGTCATCCGACGGCCGAGAGCCGCCACCAGGGGCGGGTAGTTGGGGATGCCACACAGGGCGTGCTGTCTCCCCGTCCCGCCGGTGTCGGCGAGGAGTTCGGCGATGGAGGCGACCGCGGCGGTCCCGCCGAGCGTCACGGCGACCTGCTCCGGCTCGATCCGCAGCCGTCCGGCGGACCGCTCCGTCTCCAGCGCCGCCAGGGCCTCGCGGGCCGACATCCGGCCCAAGGAGTCGGAGTATCCGTACCAGTTGCGGCGCAGCGCGAACCGAATGCAGGCCTTCAGGGACTCCGGCAGCCCGAAGACCGTCTCGTCGAAGGAGCCGCTGGAGAGCACGATCGGATCGCGCTCGATCCAGTGGCCGTAGAGGTCGTCCCGGAAGTAGAAGTCGAAGACGGCTTTCGCGAGCTTTGGCACGGCGGGAGACGCGAGGACGTCCCGCGACGTTCCCGGGCGGCGGGCACCGACGGCTGCTCGCCATTCCCCGGCCTGCCGCCCGAACGTGCCAACAGGCGGCATGGCGGACTCGGCATGGCCGACGAACAGGTCAAGGAGACGATCGTGACCGGCGTCGTCCGCGGCGACGGAGAACAGGGGAAAGAGGTCCGAGAAGGGCTCGACAACGATCTTTTCTGATAACCGTTCGGAGGCGTGCCGGGATTCGACAGAGATCGCCCCGGATCGCCGCGAGATTTCTCCCTCGGTGACCAGATGGTCGTAAAGGCCTTGGTCGACGACAGTCTTATCGCGGGCCCATGACTTCACCCAATATCCCCCATCCCCGTATGCCACCCGTCCTGCTGAACACGCAGTGATGCGGGTCGGCCGAGGTGACGTTACCACCGAGTTGCAGTAACCGGTAGTGATCTCCCCGTGATCATCCAGGCCAAGGGCTCCGCCGCCCGCTCCGGGTCGCTACACCATCGGACGGACACCTCGACCCTGTCAAGATTCCAGGGCGGTGCAACCCACTTGGGGGTTCGTGTATGCTGCGCCCCACCTACCGGACGGGGGCGGCCTCCAGCGCCGCCGACGCGCGCAGCTGACCACTCCGCGCGGCACACGTGACGGTGGGTAACGGGGGAGGAGTGTGTTGTGGCTGCTCCGAGTTCGGCGGCAGAGCTGTCCGAATCGGCGAATTCATCGAGTTTGGGAACCGTGCTGTGGCTGACCGGTCTGTCCAGCACAGGTAAGACGTCCGTCGCGCTCCGAGTCCGGGACGCGCTGCTCTCCCGCGGGGTATTACCGGTGCTTCTCGACGGGGACCGACTGCGTGCGGCGGCCCCGTTCCGGGGCGGGCACAGCGTCGAGGACCGGCGATCGTACGCGAACTTCTACAGCCGTTTGGCAGCAGAGTTCGCCGGCCAGGGACACTTCGTTGTCTGCGCGACGATCTCACTGTTCCACGACACCCATGCCTGGAATCGGGCCAATCTCCCCAGATACCTGGAAGTTCTGCTCCGCGCACCACTGGCCGAACTACAGCGCCGTGACACCAGGGGCGTGTACCGGCAGGGGTCCACCAACATCGTCGGCGTTGATCTGATGCCTGAGTTTCCCGTCAATCCGGATCTGACCATCGACAATCACGGTGCGACGACACCACGTGTCGCGACCGAACTCGTGATGCAAGCGCTCGAAGGGAAGGCGTACCTGTGACGGCGCACGTTTGGGACTACACAGCGCTCGCCAGCACCTATGCCGACCGCCCCGACTACGCGGAGAACGTCGTCGACGAGATCACCGCCCGGGCGGGTGTCGGCCAGGGAAGTCGCGCCTGTGACATCGGCGCCGGATCGGGGCACCTGACCTTACCGCTGCTCCAGCGCGGGCTGCTGGTCGACGCGGTGGAACCGAACGACGCCATGCGCGCGCTCGGGCGGAGCCGCACCGGCGAGTGGTCCACCGTGAACTGGCTCGCGGCCACCGCGCAGGACACCGGGTTGACCACCGGCACCTACGCCCTGGTCACCTTCGGATCCTCGTTCAACGTCGCACCCCCCGAGCTGACGCTCCCCGAGACCCACCGTCTGCTGGTCCCGGGCGGCTGGTTCAGCTGTGTGTGGAACCACCGTGACCTGTCCGACCCGCTCCAGTCGGCCATCGAGCAGCTGATCCGGCGCCACGTTCCGGGCTACGACTACGGCGCCCGCCGCGCCGACCAGTCGGAGATCATCGCCCGCAGTGGCCTGTTCACCGGGACGGAGCGCATCGAGGGTGCGGTCAAGCACACCGTCGACACCGGCTCCTGGTGCCAGGCCTGGTGGTCGCACGCCACGCTGGCCAGGCAGGCCGGCGACCGGTTCGCGACGGTGGTCGAGGCGATCGTCGAACTCGTCCGCTCCGGCTCGGGCGCCCAGTTGGAGGTGCCGTACGTCACCCGTGGTTGGATCGCCCGAGCCGTGGAGAGCCCGGTTCGGTGAACACCACCCGCACCCAGCAGACCGCCACCGTGTTCGGGACCAAGGCGGAGACCCTTCGTGTGCTGGCCCCGCTGGTGCGCTCGGCCAGTGTCCTGCCGCAGGTCGCCTTCACGGTCTCCGACTGGCGGGCCGACGCTGACGCCGTCCTGGACGACGTCCTGGCACAACCGTGGGGCCACGACCCCCTCATCGTCCGCAGCAGCGCCCAGAACGAGGACTCCGACCTCGGTTCGCAGGCCGGACGCTTCCACTCCCAGCTGGGAGTCGTCGGACGACAGGGCCTCGACGAGGCGGTCGGGGCCGTCATCGCCTCCTACGGTGAACCACGCCCCGATGACCAGGTCCTGGTACAGCCCGAGCTGCGGGACGTCCGGGCCAGCGGTGTCGCCTGCGGCTGCGACCCCAGCAGCGGGGCGCCCTACCGGGTGGTCAGTTGGGCGGACCAGACCTCCACCACCGCGGTGACCGGCGGCCGGACCGGCGAGGTCCGCACCTGGTACGGAATCTCGGCCGACGACACCCCCACCGCCTGGCTCAGGGGTGTGGTGCTCCTCGTGGAGGAGATCGCCTCGCTGGCCGGGGGCGACCGTTTCGAGGTGGAGTTCGGGATCACCGGCGACGGATCGGTGATCCTCTTCCAGGCCCGTCCGCTGGTCCTCCGCGAGCCGGGAACGTCCCGAACTCTGCACGGCAGGGCGCTCGCCACGGCGGCGCGCCGGCTGGCCGAGCTCGCCGAGGCGCGGTCGCCGGTGCTCGGGAAGCTGCCGCTGTACGGGGTCATGCCGGACTGGAACCCGGCCGAGATCATCGGCCTGCGGCCGCGCCCGCTGGCCCGGTCCCTCTACCAGGCGCTCATCACGGACGACACCTGGGCTCGCGCGCGGCACGCCTACGGATACCGGGATCTGCGCGGTACGCCGCTGATGGTCGAGTTCGCGGGGCTCCCCTTCATCGACGTGCGCGCGAGCTTCAACTCCTTCGTCCCGGCGACGCTGCCCGACGACCTGGCCGCCCGCCTCGTGGACCACTACGTGGCGCGGCTTCGTGAGCGGCCCGACCTGCACGACAAGGTCGAGTTCGAAGTGGTGTTCAGCTGCAACACCTTCGACCTGCGCCAACGTCTGGAGGTGCTCGCCGAGCACGGCTTCACCGCGGAGGAGCGCGATCTCCTCCGGACGAGCCTGGTCGACCTGACGAACCGGCTGGTCTCGCCGCGCGGCCTGTGGTGTGAGGACACGGAACGCCTGAAGCGGCTGTCGACGCGCCCGCACGAGACGGTCGTCGACCTGCTGGACGTCTGCCGCGAGTACGGCGCCCGACCGTTCGCCGGCCTGGCGCGGGCCGGGTTCGTCGGCATGCAGCTGCTGAACGGGCTGGTGACGGGGGGTGCCCTGAGCGACGCCGACCGGGCCTGTCTCCTCCAGGGGCTGAACACGGTGGCGGGGTCGATGAGCCGCGACTACCACACCCTGGAGCGTGCGGAGTTCCTGGCCCGCTACGGACACCTGCGCCCCGGGACCTACGACATCCTCTCGCCGCGGTACGACGCGGCACCCGACCTGTACTTCGACTGGAATCACCGGGGTACGGCGCCCGAACCCGTCATGCCCTTCTCTCCGTCCACGGCTCGGCTCCGGCTCGTGGAACGGCTCCTCCACGACGCGGGCTTCTCCTGCGCGCCCGAGGAACTGCTCGACTTCATCGCCCTGTCGATCACCGCGCGGGAACGGGCGAAGTTCGAGTTCACCCGGACGCTGAGTGACCTGCTCGACCGGCTCGGCCTGATCGGCGCGTCGTGCGGGGTGACGGTTGACCAGTTGTCGTACATCGACATCGACTCTCTCGGGAAGCTCGTCTCGGCCGGAGGCGACCCGGCGGGGCTTCGGGCGGCGGCCGAAGCCGGGCGGCGGGAGCACCGTGCCGCCCGCTCGTTGATGCTGCCGCCGCTGCTCTGGGCGCCCGAGCAGGTCCGGAGCTTCGAACTCCCGGACGTGGTGCCGAACTTCGTCACCCATCTCCGCGTGCACGCCCGGGTCGCCGACATCGACCGCGGTGATCCACCCGAGGGCGCGATCGCGCTCGTGACCTGCGCGGACCCCGGGTACGACTGGCTGTTCGCACGGGGCATCGTCGGCCTGGTCACCGCCTACGGCGGGATCAACTCGCACATGGCGATCCGGGCTCAGGAGCTCGGCGTCCCGACGGTCACCGGCGTCGGCGAGCAACGCTTTCGCAGCTGGCGCCAGGCCCCGGCGCTGGAGATCGACTGTGCCAACCGGCTGGTCAGGATCGGGTGATGACACCGATCGGCGTCACCCAGCGCCTGACCTCGCCGAACGAGCACGGCGAGACCAGGACGGCCCTCGACGTCCGTTGGCCGACCTTCCTCGAACGGTGCGGCCTGGTCTGCGTCCCGCTTCCCAACGACCCGGGCCTCGCGGTGCCCACCGCCCGTCGGCTTCGCCTCGGCGGCGTGCTGTTCACCGGCGGCGAGGACCTCGCCTCCTACGGCGGACCGGCGCGTCAGCGGGACGAGACCGAGCGGGCGCTGCTCCGGTGGGCGATCGCCGCCGAGCTGCCCGTCCTGGGTGTCTGCCGCGGCATGCAGCTGATCGTGGACCACTTCGGAGGGCTTCTGCGGCAGGTCCCCGGCCACGTCAGGGCCACGCGTTCGATCGTGGTGAACGGCGTCGCCCGGCGGGCCACCTGCTACCACGCGTGGGCCGCGGTGAACGGCGTCCCCGCTCCGTTGACCGTCAGCGGCGCGGTCGGACCGGTCGTCGAGGCGGTCGACCACCCATCAGGAAGGATCAAGGGCATCATGTGGCACCCAGAGCGTGAAGAAACCCCACAGGTCCCTGACGTGGAGCTCTTCCGGACCCACCTCGGCGGGTCGACGTGAGGGCCGTCGTACTGGCCGCGGGCCGCGGCTCCCGTATCGGCTGGGTGACCGACGACCGGCCCAAGTGCCTGGTCGAGGTCGGTGGGCGGACTCTGCTGTCCCGCCAGGTGGAGGCGCTGGAGCACGCCGGCGCGGACGAGATCGCGGTGGTGACCGGATGGTGTGCGGACGCCTTCGCCGAGGTGCCGCTGCACCGGTTCACCAACCACCGGTGGGCCGAGACCAGCATGGTCGAGTCGCTGGCGTGTGCCGGAGCCTGGCTGACGGCCGGCGACACCGTCGTCAGCTACGGCGACATCGTCTACACGCCCAGGACCGCGGCGAGGCTGGCGGAGACTGACGCCCCGATCGCCCTGGCGTTCGACCCCGACTGGCGGCGGCTGTGGAGCGAGCGGTTCGAGGATCCGCTGGACGACGCCGAGACGTTCGCCGTGGACCCGGACGGCCGGGTGACCGAGATCGGTGCCCGTCCCACCACGTTGGAAGAGGTACAGGGCCAGTACATGGGTCTGCTGCGGTTCACCCCGGCGGGATGGGCGGAGGCCGTTCGGGTCCATGCCGCGCACGGGGCCTCGCACATGACCGAGCTGCTCGGCCGCGTCGTTCGGGCCGGCCGGTGCGAGGTGGTGGCGGTCGCCGGCGTCGGGCCCTGGTACGAGTTCGACCATCCGCGAGACCTCCACCTCGGGGCCGGGACGGTCGCCGCGATCGACGCCGAGCTCATGGAGCTGCGGCGGCAACGAACAGGAAAGAGCGGATCATGAGTTCGTCCGGACACGTCCTGCAGATCGGCTGGCACGGCCACGCCCTGATGGCCCTTCAGGCCCAGGGCCGCGAGGTCACCTGCGTCCTGCGACCGAGAGACCTCGCCACCGCGGCGAAGCACGGGAACCCGGAGCGCCACGTGGTGGTTCCCGACACGAACAACTTCGAGGACGTGCTCTCGGGCGTCCGTCGGCGCGGCCTGGACCTGGGCGACTTCGAGCTCGTCACCAGTGCGAACGAGTACTGCCTGGTGACCGCGAGCGTCCTGGCCCGGCTGGCCGGCTGCCTCGGCATGCCCGTCACCGCCGCCGTCGCCCTGCGGGACAAGTACGTCCAGAAGGATCTCGTCCGGAGGGCGGGGCTCCCGGTCGCGGACTGCTGGACGGTCGACCGGCTGGCGGACGTCGGACTCGCGTCGTCTGACAGGCCGCTCGTCGTCAAGCCGCCGGCAGGCGCGGCCACCCGGAACACCTATCTGGTGCGGACGAAGCAGGACCTCGTGGACCTGCTGGACGCGGAGCCGCTCGCCTTCGGCGGGCCCTGGCTGGTCGAGGAGTTCGTCGAGGGACGCGAGCTGCACATCGACGGCGCGGTGCAGGACGGCAGGCTGGCGTTGCTGGCGGTCTCCCGATACATGCGCAACGTCATCGCCATCCAGTCAGGTACGTTCCTCGCCTCCGTGGTCCTGCGTCCGGCGGAACACCCCGGTCTGTACGGGAGGGCACGCGAGCTGACCGCCGGTGTGCTGGCGGCCCTGGGGCACCACGACGGGGTCTTCCACCTGGAGGCGTTCCTACAGGAGGACGGAGGCTTGGTCTTCGGCGAGTGCGCCGGCCGGGTCGGGGGCGGCATGACCCGTGACGCCGTGGCGTGGAGCACGGGCGTCGACCTGCTGGACGCGTGGGCGCACACCTCGCTCCGCATCCCCTTCGCCCCTGAGCCCCGGCTGTCCGCGGGCACGAGCGGCTGGCTGCACGTACCGGCCCCCGCCGGCACGGTGCTGGCGGTGCCCACGTCGGACGAGGCACGGGAACAGCCCGGTTGCACCCTGGCCGCGATCGAGGTCCAGCCCGGGAGCGAGATGCCGGACACCCGGATCGGCTCCGACGTACGGGCCGGACGGGTCGTGATCGTCGGCGACGACGAGACCCACGTCGAGGAGCGCATTCGCGGGTTCGTGAACTGGTTCGGCGCGCGGGTGAGGACGACCGCGGGGCCGTCCGGCGATGAGTGACGCCACCGGCGTCACCACGTCCGAGACCCGGTCGCGCGACGGTCGGCGGGGCGTCCGCCGCCGGTTGAGGCCCGCCCCCGCCCTGACCGGGGACGCCCGCACGCTGTACTGGGCAACCCTCGTCAACATGACGGGTACGGGCATGTTCCTGACGAGCAGTGCGCTGTACTTCACCCAGTACGTCGGGTTCTCCGCCTCCCAGGTGGGCGTCGGTCTGTCCCTCGGCGGCCTGATCGGTCTGCTGGCCGGCGTTCCGGTCGGGGTGCTCGCCGACCGGCGGGGCCCCCGAGAGATCTACTGCGCGGCCCTCTTCGTCGAAGCCGTCCTGGCGCTGGGGCTGATCGTGGCACAGTCCTTCTGGGCGTTCGTGGTGGTGACGACGCTCGCCAGCCTGGTCGCGTCGGCGAGCGGAGCGGCCCGGGGACCGCTCATCAGGAGCCTGGCGACGGAGCGGCCCACCGAGTACCGCGCGCGGATCAGGGCGGCGACCAACCTCGGGATCGCCATCGGCGGTGCGATCACATCCATGGCCCTGGTCACCGGTGACCTGCGGGCGTACCTGGTCCTCATGATCGGGAACGCGGTGTCGTTCGCGGTGTGCGCGGGGCTGGTCGCTCGACTCGGCCATGTCCCCCCGGTCAGGGCCGAGAAGAAGGCCCGGGGCACCGCGGTGTTCGGTGACCGCCCCTATCTGGCTGTCAGCGGGCTCAATCTGGTGATGATGGTGCAGTACTCGGTTCTGCCGCTCGCACTGCCGCTGTGGGTGTTCAGCCAGACCCAGCTGCCTCCCTGGTTCGTCGGCACGCTGCTCCCGCTCAACACGATTCTGGTGGCCTCGCTCCAGGTCCGGCTCTCGCGCGGGCTCGGCACTCCCATGCTCGCCGCGAGGATGATGGCGAGGTCGGGCGTTCTCCTGCTCCTGAGTTTCGCTCTGATCACCGCCGTCAGTCCCCTGCCCCGCTGGAGCGGGTGGCTGGTGCTGGTGATGGCGGTCGTGATCTACACGGTGGGTGAGATCTACTTCGCCGCCGCCACGTACGAACTCGCCTTCTCCCTCGCGCCCGCCCACGCCCAGGGGCAGTACATGGGTCTGTACGGAGTCGCCGGTGGGCTCGGGCGAGCCGTCTCCCCGGTGGTGGTCAGCTTCCTCTGTCTCGGTCTCGGAACTCCGGGGTGGCTGCTGGTCGGGGCGATCCTGCTCTGCGCCGGCTGGGCCGCGATCCCGGTCGTCCGGTGGGCGGAGGGCCGGCTCGCGTGACCCGCGTCAGCCGCCGAAGTCCATGGCGATGACCTTGGAGGGCCTGAGCCGGACCAGTACGTCGGGCACCGGAGGCGGATTCTCCAGCCGCCGGTCCGCCGGGTCCTTTCGGCCAGGATCGTAGCGATGCTCGATCCGCCGCATCCACGCGTCAACGAGCGCGGGATCGTCGTCCAGGGTCACGTCCCCGCTCAGCATGACGTACGCGAACGGCAGGCTCTCCACGTCGACACAGACCGTGGCCCTCGGGTCGCGGCGGAGGCGTTTCGCCTTGACGGAATCACCCGGGGAAACGAAAAGCAGGTCGCCCCGGTCCACGAGAAACCAGACCGGGCTCACGTGCGGTCGACCATCACGAAGCACCACGGCCACTTTTCCCGTGCGGGTGCCGTGTGAGACGAATCTCTGCCATTCGGATTCGCTCATGCGTTTGGCCATGAGAGACAGTATGGCCTGGCTCTGACACGGGAGGGTAGTCCGGGTTGCGTGTGAGCAACGCCTTCTGACCGGGATCGTACGGTGATGCGAATCCGGCGGACAGGCAGTTTCCCGCCGGTCGAACGAGGCGATCAGCCAACGGCCCACCGCCAGCGACACGACGTCGGAGAACCGGCTCCCGCCTCCTGGAAAGCCGACGGGCGGCGGGCTCAGCGCCCCTCCGCAGCCCGGCCACCTCGCTTTCTCACTCGCCTTCGCCTCCGCCTTGGCCTTCGCGTTCGCGTTCGCTCAGGGCGTCGGCGAGCTGGTCGATCACCGCCTCCACCGGTCCCAGGTCCTCGGTGCGGTCGGTCAGCAGCCGGTGGCCGTCGTAGCTGAGCTGGTAGTGGAACATGTCGGCCGCCTGGTCGGACACGGCCGCCAGGGGCAGCGCGGCGAAGTCGACGGCGGCCAGTCGCTCGCGGAGGGTGGCCAACTGCTCCTCGGGCAACGGGTCGGCCCCGCGCGCACCGTCCCGGTCGGCGACCTCGACCGCGCCGTCGGGCGCGACCTCGATCACCGAGTGGACGCCGGCGATGCCGCCCGAGATCTCCAGGCGGACGGGGCCGGCCATGGTCTCGTCGACCGGAGAGGGAGCGGCCGAGTCCTCCGTCCGCCCCTCGCCACCACCGACACCGTCGGCGGTGGTGGAGCTTCCGCCGCCGGACCCACCGCCGGACCCGTCACCGGTTCCGTCAGCGGTCCCGCCGCAGCCGCCCGTCAGCAGCAGCGCGACGCCGACACCCGCCGCGAGCAGCCACCCGCGCGTTCCGCGCACCCCTCGGACCGTCGCCGTCATCGATGGACCGTCCTCCCGCTCCGCGCTCCCCACACCTCCCCGCACCATAGAACGCGGAAGGGCCGTCAGACCCCCGTCGTCACCCCCGTGATCGCCCCGTCGTCGCCCGTCACCGACGTCGGTGTCCGCCCTCCGGGACGACCTCCCCCGTCCCGCCCCTCCGGCGGGAGCCCGCGAGCAGCGCCAGCGACACCAGCGCCAGGGCGACGAGGACCGAGCCGAGGGCCACGTCGATCGTCCGCGACTCGCGCACCACGGTGTCCCCCCACGCCAGCACCCAGGGCGAGGCGATCAACCAAGCCCCCACCGCCAGCAGCACGACGTCGGAGAACCACCCCCCGCCCCTGAAGACGCGACGGGCGGCGGTGTACACCACGACCACGCCCATCACGGCCTCGTTGACGTGCGCGTCCCGCGCGGTGTCCGGCTCCCCCGCGATCCACGGCGCGACGAACAGCACCACGCCCACGACGAGGGCGAGGAAGCCGACGACCTCGTCGTGCTGGGCCTTGCGGAGGGATCGTTTGGGGACGTGGCCGCGCCAGGCCACGTCGGAGTAGTGCATGAGGGTCACGGCCGCCACCTCCGTGCGCGAGCCCGTACGTACCTTGTCCGTTATGTCCAGCTTCCGGCGCCCCGCCCCGCGCCGCAAACCGGCCGGGGCGGGCACGGCGTGGTTCGCGGCGCGGGGTGACCGTGGGGCGGAGAACGATCGCTCCGCGCGATGACTCCGGGCGGTCGCCGACTTCGGACGTCGCCGACCGTTGGGTGGTCGCGGACTACGAGTGGTCGCGGACTACGAGCAGTCGCCGTCGACCATGCCGGTCGCGTAGCGGATGCCGCCGAGGAGGTGGCGGAGGAAGTCCGGCTCGGCGTAGGACTCGACCGTGTGACCGCCGCCGGTGTAGAACGACCGGCCGCCCTCGTACTCGTGACACCAGGCGATGGGGTGGTCGCCGTTCATCGTGCCGCCCTCGTAGCTGGACTCGTCGAGGGAGGCGAGGACGTGGACGGCCTCGCGCGGATTGTCCTGGTAGTTGTACCACTCGTCCGTCCGCACCCACTCCTCGTCCAGGTGCGCGGTGGCGTCGTGGTCGTGGTCCTCGACGAGGGTCGTGGCCTGCTGGATCGCCGGGTGGGAGTCGAAGTAGGCGCCGACCAGGCCGCCGTACCACGGCCAGTCGTACTCGGTGTCGGAGGCGGCGTGGATCCCGGCGTAGCCGCCACCACGGGCGATGTACCGCTCGAACGCCCGCTGCTGGCCGTCACCCAGGACGTCACCCGTGGTGGAGAGGAAGACGACGGCGTCGTACCGCGCGAGGTTGCGCTTGGTGAAGGCGGCGGCGTCCTCGGTGTGGTGCACCGAGAAGCCGTTCTCCTCCCCGAGCTGGGCGAGGGCGGCGACGCCCTCCTCGATGGAGTCGTGGCGGAAGCCGGCGGTCTTGGAGAAGACCAGCACGTCGACGCGGTCGTGCGGTCTGCCGTGGCGGGCGTCGGTCTCGGAGGCACGGGTGGAGTCGGCGGCAACGGCGGCGGAGGCGGCGGGCAACGCGGCGGCGCACAGCAGGCCGCAGGCGGCCCACACCGCGAGGGAGCGGGAACGGCGGCGGTCGCGGCGGGTGCGGGTCGTTGTCATGGCCACCAAGCTAGCCGCGCACCCCGGTGGACTTGAACCCCTTTGCACGACATCTTTCGAAAGTCGCGCATCGGTCGCGGAAAGTATTCGACGGCCGGGGTCCTGGTGCCCACCCCGGGGGTTGTGGGTGTGAATCAGCGTTTCCCCCGGGGTGGGCGGTTGTCCCTCACCGCGTTGCGGCACCCCAGTGAAGGGGCGGACCGGGGCGGGAGCGGCAGAGCGTCCGCCGCCGCTCGGGGCTGGTCCGGTCGGGGGACTTACCCGAACCGCCCGCTGGGGGGCGGTTCGGGATCCTTCGTGGAAGCGGGCTATCCGTTCTCGCGGCGGTGGTCGGCGTTGAGGGCGAGTCTGTCGAGGTCAGCCCGCCACTCCCAGCCGGAGCCGTCGGTGGGTCGTAGGTGGGCTTCGGTCCACAGGACGCGTTCGCGTCCGAGGACGTCGTAGGAGACGTGCTCGACGACCAGCCCGAGCCGCCCGGTCCTGCCGGTGCGGGGCTCGACGACGCGTTGCCCGATCCAGGGGTGCGCGACGTCGCGCAGCACCTCCCTGCCGTTGTGCAGGCCCCCGATCACCGGGCTCCTCCCGTCCCGGCGACGGCGGCGGTGAGCGCCTGGTGCAACAGGCCGGGGTCGGTCAGCCCGTCCCAGCCCGGCTCGGGCCGGACCAGCCACTCCACCCACCGGGTGCGGTGCGGAGCGATCGACGGCACCAGCAGATGACACGCGACGCAGTACACCTGCACCGGCAGCTCGTCCTCCCAGCCACGCGCCGCCCCCGGTCTCACCAGCCAGAAGCAGACACCGTCACAGCTGTCCGCCATCACCGCCCCCGACCGCCCCGCCAACGCATCCACCACCACACCAGCCACCCGCTCCGGCACACGAACGGCATCAAACCACCGCCCACACGGAACACTCCGCAAACTGACACCATCAGGCGGCAACCACACCGGCAGACCGTCGGACACCGTGGAAAGCACCGGCTTGTCGTCACCACGCAGCATCGCGTCTCCCTGGCCTGTATCGATCACCGAGGAGTGATCGGTGTGTACGAAGAGGTAACCGGAGCGGGCCGGCGGCCGGTACCGTTGAAACTCCGGTTGATCGTGAAAGCCATGAAAACCGTCGGGAGTTCATGCATGGCGCCTCAACCACGCACTCCTAACGCCAGCCTCGAAAGGCTGCTTGACCAGGCACGATGGTCCCGCACCCAGCTCGCCAACGCCGTGAACCGCGTCGGCGACGAGGTCGGCCTTGAACTGCGTTACGACCAGTCCGCCGTTTCCCACTGGCTTTCAGGGACCATGCCCCGCACCAGAGTTCGGCCTCTCGTCTGTGAGGCCCTCGCTCGCCGCCTTGGCCGTCCTGTCACCCAGAGCGAGGCGGGCCTTTCCACCGCCCCGGGCGGTGACGACGAACGCGTCGAACTCGCTGAGCAGCTCATCGACATAGGGAGGAGCGACATGGACCCGTCACGCAGGAACCTGCTCCAGGCCGGCCTGTACTCGGCGACGTTGAGCGTCCCGGTGTTCAGCGAACTCGCCGGCCGATCCCATGCCGTCGCCGCCGGACGGACCGCCCACATCGGACCGGGAGAGGTCGCCACGGTCCGGACCATGACGGAGCGGGTGGCGGACATTCTCGACGAACTCGGCGGCGGCCACGCACGCCCCATGGCGGCCGCGTTCCTCGTCAACACCGTCGGCCCGTACCTTCGGGCGTCAGCCCGCGAGGACGTCCGCCGGGACATGCTCTCCGCTGCCTCCGACCTCGTGTACCTCACGGGCTGGATGGCGATGTACGAACGCGACCACGGCCTCGGACAGCGGTACTACGTCAAGGCCCTCGAACTCGCCGCCGCAGCGGACGACCACGTCACCTACTGCCGCACGCTGCGCGGCATGAGCCTCCAGGCCACGAGCCTCGGCCACGGCAACCAGGCGCTCAGGCTCGCCGACTCGGCCGCCGAGGCGTCGCCCAAGGGCGGCCCACGGCTGCGGGCCTTCCTCGCCGGACAGCAGGCGTACGCCGCGTCCATGGCCGGGGACCGACGCCAGGCGTTCAGCCGTCTGCGGGAGGCTGAGGGCGCTCTGTCCAGGGCCGACGCCAGGCGGGAGGCGATCGGCGGCTACGACCAGTGCGCCTACCAGTTCCACGTCTCCGCCGTGCTCTACCAGTCGGGCGACCTACCGGGGTCGATCTCCGCGCTGCGGCAGTCCATCCGGGTGCAGCCCCCGCAGGAGCGCCAGGGCCGTGTCCACGCGTACGCGATCCTCGCGCGACGCCAGTTCGAGCACGGTCACGTCGACGCGGCGTGTGAGAGCTGGCACCGCTTTCTCGACGACTACCAGTTTGTGTCCACCGCACGCGGCGACGCGCACCTGGAGTCGATGCGACGCCGCGTGGGTCCGTACCGGAGGACCAAGGCCGTCCGCCAGCTTCTCGACAGGTCACACGAGGTGGCGGCCATGAAGGCGTGAGGCCGGGGCCCTCTGCCGGTTCGGCAGGCAGCCGAGGGCGGTGAACTGAGGGCGGCGGACCGCACACCCACGGTCTCTCCGGTACTCGCTGTCACGGTCATGAGGGGTGGCCGACCCCTGCGTTCCGGAATGCCGGACAGGGCGCTGGCTCCGGTTGCGGGGAGAGACGTCGTCGGATCGAATGGAACGTGGATCTCACCATTGGCGCCGGTCATGCTTATGCCACTGATCAGCCCGCGCTTTCCGCGCGTCGAAGCCACGGTACCCGGCCTGTCCGGAGAGACAGCTCAGCCTGACCGTGATCGAGGTGATCAAGGCCATGAAAGCAGCGCGTAACATCTCCGTCACCAGCAGGTCTCCCGGAAACCTAGACGTTTTCACTCCGGGCTCCAACGGTGTCGTGAACACGGCTTGGTGGTATCAGGGCGCGGACCGGGGTGCCATCACCCATGACTGGCGCCCCCTTGGTGGATTCTTTTCCCCCAGGCGCGCCGGTGAAGGCGATCGCGAAATCCCCGAACAGTATCGACCTGCTCGTCACCGGAAACGACAGGCAGGTCTACCCGTCCTGGTGGTACGCGGGTTCGGACTGGTCGGGCATCCATGACAACTGGCGAGGGCTCTGGCACCACCCAGCCGCGTTCACCGAGGAGAAGCAGATGTTGGAGCTGATCAACGACGCACGTCAACATCCCGAGAAGTATCCGCCTCACGGAAACGCCACGGGCGCGGCCATGGCCGCGTGCGCGAGAGGCTTCGAGCTCTCGGAGAAACTGACGGAGATCGCAGCCGCCCACTCGGGCTATCTGAAGGACCAGTCGAAGGAATGGGCCACCACCGGCGACAACATGCACCGTGGCCCCGGCGGAAAACTCGTCTGGGAGTCCGGAGAGCCGATGGACCAGGCAGGGTATCGCGCGTGGCGGGCGGAGAACGTGGCCGTGGGGTTCGCCACCCTGGAGGAGGCGGTGCGCTTCTGGATGCAGGACGACGAGAGGTTCGCCTGGGGACACCGCAACGCCATTCTCCGGTGCGAGACCCTGGAGGCCGGCGTGGGACATTTCGAGGGCGGCCCGTGGGGTCACTACTGGACGCTCGACATGGGGACGAAATAGGGGGTTCCGCGAGCGTGTTCCTCACGTAAGACGCCACGGTGCCCTCGGGCGGGCACCCGCGCGGACAGGCGGGGCGCCCGCGAGGAAAAACCCTCCCACCCCCCGCCGCCGACGTTGTTACCGTGCGGGCATGACGGACTGTGCCGCATGCGGCTTCGCGTACGACCTCGCCCAGGCTCCCGACGTGTCGGGGCTCGCCCGGCGCCACGCCGACGACTACGCGCGGCTGCTGCGGGCCGAACCGTCCGCGCTGCGGCAGCGGCCCGCCGCCGACGTGTGGTCGCCTCTCGAGTACGCCTGCCACGTGCGCGACGTGCTGCTCGTCCAGCGCGAGCGCGTGCTGGCCGCGCGCCGTCGTGACACGCCGGTCGCCGAGCCCATGGGGCGCGACGAGCGGGTCGAGCACGACGGATACGCCGACCAGGCACCCGCCGACGTCGCCCGCCAGCTTCGCGACGCGGCGGGCCTGTTCGGCGGCGCTCTCGACCGGCTGTCCGCCGCCGACTGGGAACGGACGCTGATCTACAGCTACCCCGAGCCCGAGGAGCGCTCCCTGCGCTGGCTCGCCGTGCACACCCTGCACGAGCTGCGGCACCACCTGCTCGACATGCGGCGCCAGCTCGTCGCCCCCGACGGCGCATGACGGAGGAACGCGTCCTCCAGGACGAGCCCCACCGCAGAGTCGTGCGCGTCGGCGACACCGTCCGCCGTCCCCTCCACGCGTGGTCACCAGCCGTTCACGCCCTGCTGCGGCACCTGGAGGACGTCGGCTTCCCGTACGCGCCCCGGGTGAGGGGGATCGACGAGGAGGGACGCGAGGTCCTCACCTTTCTGGAGGGTGAGTCCGGACCGCAGGGCTGGGCCAGGGTCGTCGACGACGCCGGCCTGACAGCGTTCGCCCGCCTGCTGCGCGAGTACCACGACGCGGTCGCCGGCTTCCGTCCGCCCGAGGGGCTCAGCTGGTCGACCGGGGACGGCGGGGAGAGCGGGGAGAGCGGTCTGGGCGACGGCGTGGTGGTCTGTCACGGGGACTTCGGCCCGTGGAACGTCGTCTGGCGGGGCGAGCGCCCCGTCGGAATCCTGGACTGGGACCACGCCCGCCCCGCGCCCCGCCTGCACGACGTCGCCTACGCCCTGGAGTACGTCGCGCCCTTCCGCGACGACGCCGAGTGCCTGCGCTGGCTGCGCTATCCGGAGCCGCCCGACCGACGCCACCGGCTGGAGCTGTTCGCCACCGCGTACGGCCTGACCTCGACCGACGGCCTGGTCGACGCGGTCATCGACGTGCAGGAGAACGGGACGGAGCACGTCCGCAGGCTGGCCGAGGAGGGCCACCAGCCCCAGGCCGCCTGGGTCGCGGACGGCCACCTCGACGAGCTGCGCCGACGCGTCGCCTGGAGCCGCGCCAACCGCCACCTCGTCGAGCCCGCCTGAGCGCTGCGCCTCACGCGGTCACTCCTGGAGGATGACGCGCTCCCCCTCACCGACCGGCTCCTCGAAGCCGGCGGCATACCGGAGCAGCAGCTCCTCCGAGACGGTGACGCAGTTCGCACCGTGCTGCGCGTTGCGCGCGGCCAGTCGACGTCGCAGGGTGTCGAGGTCCGCATGGAGGCGGACGAGCTCCCACCGGCAGCCGTGGCTCTCGATGAGCGCCTTGTAGCGGTCGCGGGTGGCGCGACTCCAGAAGCTGTAGTCGATGACGACGGGTTCGCGGGCGTTCATCAGGCGGACGAGCTCGTGCCAGAGTTCCTGTTCGGCGGTGGCCTTGTGGTGCTCGTACTCGTCGGGGCTGAGCTCCGCCGCGTCGCGTCCGAGGCGTGCCCACACGACCTCGTCGATCGACAGCCGCGTGTAGCCGCGCCGTTCGAGCGCCTGCGCGTACGTGCTCTTCCCCGACCCTGGCAGCCCGCACATCATGACCACGACGCCTCGCTCCGGCGCGGCGTCGGTGGGCGGCTCCGCGCGGTTCACGTCGTCCATGGAGCGGAGGCTACCGAGCCGAGCTTCCGAGGAGCATGGTGATTTCCCGCGAACGCGCACGCGATGCGCGTGCGCGGCCGGCGCGGGCCGGGCACGCACCGGATCGGTGAGGGCCCGGCCCCGGGTCGCTCACGGAATGTGGCGGCCGGAGATGGCGCGGGCGATGACCAGGCGTTGGATCTCGCTCGTGCCCTCGAAGATCGTGTAGATCTTCGCGTCCCGGTACATCCGTTCCACCGGGTGTTCGCGGCTGTAGCCGGCGCCGCCCAGGATCTGGATGGCCTTCTCCGAGGCGCGCACGGCCAGTTCGCCGGCCCGCAGCTTCGCCATGGAGCCCTCGCCGGCCGTGAACTGCCGCTCGTTGCGGCCCATCCACGCCGCGCGCCAGATCAGCAGGCGGACAGCGTCGATCTCGGTGCGCATGTCGGCCAGGGAGAACGCGATCGCCTGGTTGTCGATGATCGGGCGGCCGAACGCGACGCGCTCGCCCGCGTACTGGAGGGCGTACTCGTACGCCGCCCGCGCGATGCCGAGGGCCTGGGCGCCGACGGTCGGGCGGGAGACCTCGAAGGTGGCCATCGCCGCCTGCCCCTTGGCCCGGGTGCCCTCGCGGGCCCGCGCGAGGCGGGCGTCGAGCTTCTCCCTGCCGCCGAGCAGGCAGGAGCCGGGAACGCGCACGTCGTCGAGGAAGACGTCGGCGGTGTGGGAGGCGCGCAGGCCGAGCTTCCTGATCTTCTTGTTGCCCTCGAGGCCCTTCGTGCCGGGGGGCACGACGAACGCGGCCTGGCCGCGCGAGCCGAGCTCGGGGTCGACGGAGGCGACGACGACGTGGACGTTGGCGATGCCGCCGTTGGTGATCCACGCCTTCTGGCCGCCGAGCACCCACTCGTCGCGGGCCTCGTCGTACCGGGCGCGGGTGCGCATCGCGGAGACGTCGGAGCCGGCCTCCGGCTCGGAGACGCAGAAGGCCGCCACCTTCGGGTCCTCGGCGTCGCCGAAGCACTGCGGCACCCACTCCACCAGCTGGTCGGGGGTGCCGGCGGCGAAGATGCCGGCGACGGCGAGGGAGGTGCCGAACAGGGCCATGCCGATGCCGGCGTCGCCCCAGAACAGCTCCTCGTTGGCGAGCTGGAGGGAGAGCCCGGTGGGGTCGCCGAACATCTCGGCCAGGGACTCGAAGCCGTAGAGGCCGATCTTCGCGGCCTCCTGGATGACGGGCCAGGGGGTCTCCTCGCGTTCGTCCCACTCGGCGGCGGCCGGGCGGACGACGCCCTCGGCGAAGCCGTGCACCCAGTCGCGCAGCTCGCGCTGTTCGTCGGTGAGGTCCAGGGAGAAACCGGTCATGGTGTCCGTGCCCTCCCCTCAGGCCTTGGGGATGTCGAAGAGGCGGGTGAGGGCGCTGGCGAGGCCGATGTCGCCGCCGATCCTCACCTTGCGGGTCATGAACATCATCACGGGGCTGGCGTTGCCCGAGACGAGCTTCAGGAAGTCGGGCCCCGAGAGGGTGAGGGTGGTGCGCGGCTCGACGTCGGAGGCGCCCTCGGTGACGGTGCAGGCGCCGTCGGCGATGGCGCTCTCCCAGACGGCGGTGGGGTCCTCGTCGGTGCCGGTGACCTCCCAGCGGATGACGGCCTTCAGCGAGCCGGCCGCGTCGGGGCGGAAGAGGCGCTCCATGCGGCCGAAGATCTCCGTGAGGACGCGGGCGCGCAGCTCGCCGCGCATGAGCTCGGTGATCTCCTTGTTCGACAGCTTCTTGACCAGGGCGGCGAACTCGGCCGGGGTCACGCTCGCGAAGTCGAGGTCCTCGATGCCGCCGGGTGGCGTCGTGTCAGCCATCGGGGGGCTCCTTACCGGAAAGTAGACTTACCGAAGAGTAGATTACGGTGTTCCTGAGTAGCCTGACAAGGTGCCCATGACCGAGACGCCACGTCCCCGACGCCGCCTGCCGCGCACCGTCCGCGAGCAGGAGATCATCGACGCGGCGGTGCGCGTCTTCTCGCAGCGCGGCTACCGCGCCGCCGTCGTCGACGAGATCGCCGAGATGGCGGGCATCTCCAAGCCGATGGTCTACCTCTACCTCGGCTCGAAGGAGGGCCTGTTCGTCGCCTGCCTCAAGCGCGAGGCGCAGCGCCTGGTGGCCGCCTTCCGCGAGGCGGCCAGGGACGCGGCGCGGACGGGCGGCGAGCCGGCGGAGAGGCTGTGGGCGGGCCTGACGGCGTTCTTCCGCTTCGTCGCCGAGCACCGCGACAGCTGGGTGGTGCTCCACCGGCAGGCGCCCGAGCAGAGCGAGCGCATCGCGGCGGAGCTGGCGGAGGTCAGGCGCTCGGTCATGGCCGAGGTGGCCGGCCTGGTCGGCGAGGGCATCGACGCGGGCACGGCCGGGGGCACCGGCGGGGGCACGGCGGGAGACGTGGCGGGCGGCACGGGCGGGGGCGAGGAGGCCGCCGCCCGACTGGGACCGGACGACGCCGACTTCGTCGCCCACACCCTGGTCGGCGCGGCCGACGCGCTCACCGACTGGATGGAGCGCCACCCCGACGAGTCCCCCGAACGCGTCACGCTCCGCCTCATGAACGTCGTCTGGATCGGCATGCGCAACGTCCTGGCGGGCGAGATCTGGACCCCACCGAGCCGGCCGCCGGAAAGCTGAAAGCCGAGAACCGAGAACCGAGGACCGACGGCGGCCCTCACCGCCCGCCCCGGCCCCCACCCGGGCACGACCTACGGCTCGCGCGGCCGGGCGGCGAAGGCCGCCCACCGGTCGACGGCCTCTTCGAGCGTGAGCGCCGCGACCTCCGCCCGCGACATCCCCCCGGTGCGGATCAGGCGGTCGGCGAGCCAGTCCGGAACGGGCTCGGCGGGCGGCGTGCTCGCCACCCTGATCCCCGCGGCGAGACGCCCGAGTCGTTCGAACACGTCGGCGAGCTGCCTGAACTCGGGATGCCGCCCGGCCGACCACGACCACGAACCCGGACCGGCGGGCAGCGGTCGTCAGCCCCCTGGCATGACCGGCCCTACCAGCCCGACGCCTCGACCACCCGGGCCGCGATCTGCTCGACCGAGCGGCCGTCGGTCGGGACGCGGACGGTGTCCGGTGGGGCCTCGGCGTCGAGGTGGCGGGCCATGCGCAGGCTGCGCTCGATGTGGGGGGCGAGCTGCGAGCCGATCTCGCGCCCGGCGAGGCGCTCCCTGATCGTGGCCTCCTCCGCCGTGAGCAGGACGTACGTGGTGCGGACGGGCCCGCCGCCCATGGCGCGGCGCAGCATGGGGCCCTCCAGGATGCTCACGGTGTTGGTGTAGACCAGGCGGGTCTGGCCGAGGGCCGCGTAGTTCGCCCAGACCGAGGCCACGTTCCGCTCCGTGATCGCCGTGCGGTGCGGGTCGCCTTCGGGGGCCGGATGGACCTGGTCCATGTAGTCGCCCTCCAGGAAGCAGTGCGCCGTCCCCCTGGCCTGCAACAACGCCGTCACCTCCCAGCCGACCGAGGACTTCCCGACACCGGCCCCGCCGCCGATGAGCAGCAGCTCGCATGGATCGCGACACGTCATGGGCAACCAGCGTGGCAGGGCCGACGGGGCCGTGGTCGGGATTTTCGGCCCACTCCCGCCAGCGCCGGTCTGGTTGAGCGGCCGCTTCCGCGCTGAAGGCTGCCCCGCGGATTCCCGGCGCGCGCGTGACGCCTCGCGGCTCCTCCCCCAGGACCCACCGGGCCCCGGGCGGACGTGCCACCGAATGCCCGGGACGCCGCTCCCTGAACCACCGGGGATTACGGGTCAGCCTTCAGGCTCGACCCTCAACTCCACCGGCACCAAAAGAAACGGCGTCCCGGAACCCGTCGGAAAGGCCGCGCGACCCCGCCCCGGAACACTGCTCCGGAACGCTGCTCCGGAAGTGGATCACTCGCGGCGGATCAGCCCTGGTTGAGAACCGAGTACCGGCCCTCGATGTTGATCGAGGCGTTACTCAGGTTTCTGATGGTGACCCAGTAGGTGATGTAGTCGACCGACGCGCGCTCGACCGCCCAGCTCGAATCCACCTGGATCACCCCGGACGCCGGGGTCGTCGAGACGGCGTACCAGATGACGTGCCAACTGGCGGGCCAGTTGAAGGTGAACCACCGTCCGCTCGTTAACGCTCCGAGCGTCCCGGTGAACTGCACACCGGTCCGCGCGGCGAGCGGGGTGATCCCGCCGTCACCGGCGACCCCGGCCGCCGGACCGCCGTTGCGGGCGGACGCGCGGTCCGCGGCGCCCGACACGTCGCCTGCCTGCGACGCCGCCGCCGTTCCCACGCCGCCGAACGCCACCAGCGGAGCCGCCACGCCCGCGGAGAGCAGGCTGCCGCGCAGCAGACCACGGCGATCGAGTGGTGATGCCATGAAGAACCTCCGAAACATCTCGATGTCGCGCTTGCCGGCCGGCGTCTCCCGCCGACCCCGATCAGCGCCCCGCCCGCCGTATCCGCGGGCATGAACACGCGCCGCTTCCCCTCACGCCCATTTCCCGTCGGGCCGCTCGGCGGAATGCGGCCTCCACCATGTCAGCGCTTCCCTGCACAGACCTTGCGGCGACCTTGCGGAGCAGCCAGCATCGGGAATCTGCGGGCTTCCGCAACGGGCCGAACCACTCCGGGAGGACACGTGGAACTCCGATTACTGGGTGAAATGCAGGTGTGGTCGGCGGGTCGTCTCCTCGATTTGGGCACGCCGCGCCAACAGGCGGTGCTGGCCGCGCTCGTCGTTGACGCGCGAAGACCCGTCGCGATCCAGACCCTCGCCGCACGCGTCTGGGACGACGCACCGCCCACCGACCCCCGCGCGGTGCTGTACTCGCACCTGAGCCGCATCCGCCGCCTGCTCCGACAGGCCGCCGACTCCGACGGGGAGGAGGCGGTGCCGCTCGAACGACGACACGCCGGCTACGTGCTCGACCTCGACCCCGAACGCGTGGACCTGCACCGGTTCCGGCGCCTGGTCGACCTCGGCGGCGGCCAGCGGCAGGACGAGGCGACCCGGGCCGCCGCCCTCACCGAGGCCCTCGGGATGTGGCGGGGCACTCCCCTGGCCGGCCTGCCCGGCGAGTGGGCGGCACAGGTCCGTGACAGCCTGCGCCGCCGACGGCTGGACGCGGTGGTGCGGTGGGCGCAGCTCGAACTCCACCTCGGCCGCCCCAACGAGGTGGTCACCGCCCTGGCCGACCTCGTCGCCGAGTACCCGCTGGTCGAGCCGCTCGAAACGCTGCTCATGAGAGCCCTCTACACGACGGGGCGCGGCGCGGAGGCCCTCGACCGCTACTCCGCCGTCCGGCGGCGACTGGCCGACGGCCTCGGCACCGAGCCCGGTCCCGAACTGCGCGCCCTCCACCAGGCCCTGCTCCATGACGACCTGCCGCCACCGGTACCCGCGGGCGCGGTGCGGACGCTCGCGCCCCCACGGCCCCGCTCCACCCCGCCGCCCCCCGCGCGGGCCGAACCCCCGGACGACGCCACGTCACCCGCCACCCCACCCGCCACGCCACCCGTCACCCCATCCCGCACCCCATCCGGCACGCCACCCCGCCACCCCCGGCGGTGGCGGTGGCGGTCGAGGACGGCCGGGCGCCGCGCCCTGCTCGCCACCGCGATCGTGGTCGTCCTGTCGGCCGCGGTGCTGCTCGGCTCCTCCGCCTCGGACGACGATGTCGACGTCGACCCGACGGCACTCGACCGCGCGCAGGCGCTCTTCGCCGACGCCGCCCGGTACGACCGGGACGGCCGGACGCGGGAGGCGCGGGCGGCCGTCGTCGACGCGGCCCGGCTCTACGGCGAACTCATCGAACAGGACCCGGGCCGACACGCGCCCCCGCTCGCCTCCGCCGTCGTCGAGGCACTGATCCGGGCGGGCGTGGACTCCAGCGTGCCCGGGAACGCGCTGCGCGAGTGGCTCGCGAACCCGGCGTTCACGCCCTATCCGGCGATCGCCCAGGTGATCCTCGCCCGGGGGTGGCAGCTCAGGGACCCGGTGTTCCTCGACGTCATCGTCGCCAACTACGAGCAGGCGCCGGGCGTCGCGTCCCCCCGCGCGGCCGCGGACGTCGACCCGGGCGTCCTGCGAGCGGCGATCGTGGAGGGCTCGAACTCCCGCCACGGGACGCGGGTGACGGAGTTCGAACGACTCCTCGTTCCCTGAGTGACGAGCCGCGTCCCTACCTCCCGGCGGCCGGGTCGGCGGGCGCGTCGCGCGGCGGTCAGGCGAGGAGCGTCGCCAGGCCGTCCGCGAGGAGGGTGAAATCGTGGCGGCGGGGGCCGTCGCGGGCGACGCGGAAGCCGTGGCGGCGGCCCCAGAACGCGGCCTCGACGGCGTGGAACTGGGCCCAGCGTCGCACCCGGTCGCGGTCGAGCTCCGCCGCCTCGGCGAACAGGTCGAGGGCCCGGTGGACGGCGCCGGCCACGTCGTCGGCCTCGACCAGCGTCAGCGCGCGGGACTTCAGCAGCGTGCCGCCGTCGTAGGCGGGGTCGCCCACGTACCCCTTGGGGTCGACGGCCAGCCACGGCTCCCGGTCGGCGCGCAGGATGTTGCCGCCGTGGAGGTCGCCGTGGAGCAGGGTGTCCGGCTGCTCGCGGCCGAGGTCGCGGACGGTCGCGACGGCGGCGTCCACCACGCGCGGCGGCATCGTGTGGGTCAGTTCGGCGGCGTCGCTGCGCAGCTGCTCCTCCCAGGCGTCGGCCCGCTCGCTCAGCCGGGGCAGGCCGGGCGGCGCGGGCACGGCGAGGCGGTGGCTGATCCGGCCGGCGACCGTCAGCACCTCGTCGCCGTCGGCGACCTCGGTCAGGGTCGAGAGGTGGGCGCGCTCCAGCAGCATCGCGAAGCGCGCGTCGTCGCGTTCGTGGAGCAGGACGGCGCCGCGCCCGCGCCACGTGGCGAAGGCGTCCGGCTCGTGGACGTTGCCGGGGTGGGGGAAGGAGACCTTGAGCACGGCGGCGGTGTCCCGGGCCGGCCGCCGCACGGGGAGGACGAGGCCGACGGCGCCGTGCGCGGCCGGGCCGTCGGGCACGCAGCCCCAGCGTTCCAGCAGCTCGGCGACGATCCCGGGCAGCTCGGCCAGCCACGCCGCCCCGCGCTCTCCCTCACGTTCGACGGTGCCCCGAGCGAACGCCTCGGGTATCTCGGGTACCTGGGGAACCTCGGGAACCTCGGGTGTCTCGGCCATCCCGGCACCCTACGCGCCGGGCCGGCGGGCCGGGCGGTGGGTGGCGCTGGGGCCACGGGGGCACGGGTGGCGCGGGAGGCGTGACGGAACGCGACGGTGCTGATTCTCGCTCGACAGACACGACGGGCCCGCCCTTAGCTTCCCCCCATGGGTTCATCCGTCGATCCGGAACCTCGGGCTCCCGAGCACCAGGCGGCCGAGGCTCGCCCGCGCCTGGTGACCCGTCCGCTGCTGCTGCGCTTCGTGACGGTCGTCGGCTCCTCGGCGAGCTTCTTCCTGCTGCTGTCGGTCGCCCCGACGTACGCGCAGAGCGTGCCGGGCCGGGGCAGCGACCATGCGGGCCTGGTGACCGGTGCGCTGATGCTGGCCACGGTGGTCGGCGAGGTGATGGCCCCCTGGCTGGCCGCCCGCTGTGGCCACCGCGTGCTGCTGGGGGCGGGGCTGTTCCTGCTGGGTGCTCCGGCGCTGGTCCTGCCCCTGTCGCAGGGCATGGGGTGGATCGTGGCGGTGTGCCTCGTCCGGGGGCTCGGCTTCGCGTTCACGCTGGTGGCGGGTGGGGCGCTGACGGCGTCGCTGATCCCTCCCGAACGCCGGGGCGAAGGGTTGGCCCTGATCGGTGTCGTGGCCGGCGTGCCGTCGCTGGTGGGCCTGCCGCTCGGGGCCTGGCTGGCGTCGCACGCGGGGTACGGGCCGGTCTGCACGGCGGCGGCGCTGGCCGCCCTCGTCGCCATCGCCGCCGTCCCCGGCCTGCCCGGCCGGGAGGCGGCCCCGGGGCCGCCCCTGGGGATCCTCGCCGGGGCCCGTTCCGGCGCGCTCGGCCGCCCCATGGCCGTGTTCGCGGTGACGGCGGTGGGCGCAGGGATCATCGTCACCTTCCTGCCGCTGGCCGTGGGGCCGGGCCACGCCGGCGTGGTCGCCGCGGCGCTCTTCGTGCAGCCGGCCGCCGCGACCGCGTCCCGCTGGTTCGCCGGCCGGCGCGCCGACCGGCGCGGAGCCGCCGGGCTGGTCCTGCCGGGGCTGGTGGTCTCGGCCGCCGGCATCCTGCTCCTCGCCCTCACGGGCGTGCCCGTCGCGGTCGTCGCGGGCGCGGCGGTGTTCGGGATCGGCTTCGGCATCACCCAGAGCGCGACGATCACGCTGATGTACTCCCGGGTCCCGGCCTCCGGGTACGGGACGGTGAGTGCCCTGTGGAACGTCGCCTACGACGGGGGCATGGGCGTCGGCGCGGTCGGCTTCGGCGCGGTGGCCGGCCTGACCGGCTACCCCTGGGCGTTCGTCCTGACCACGCTGCTGACGCTGACGGCCCTCGTGCCCGCCTGGTGGGACCGCGCGGCGGCGCGCGGGCACGGGGGCCCTGCGGCGGGCGGGCACGACGCGGCGGGCGGTGCCGGGGGCGGTGCGCCGGCCCGTCCGTCCACCGGGGAGGAGGACAGGGGCGCGCCGGCGGAGCGGGAGCCGTGAGCGGTCGCGCGCCCCTCGCCCGCCGTCCGTGGGCGCGCCGGAGGAGACGGCTATGACGGGGTGACGCGCACCCGGCCCGTCAGGTGGGGCCGGGCGTCGGCCTCGGCCTTGGTCTCGGCCGCGGCCGCGGCCGCGTCGGGGCGACCGGCGGGGAGCAGGGCGAACTCGCCGGTGTCGGGGTGGGCGCGGAGGACGACGCGGGCCGGCAGGCGGATCGCGCGCTGGAACTCGACGGTGAACGTGAACGCGTCACCGGGGTCCGGCAGCGCCGCGAGACAGCGGGCCTTGGCCCACATGCCGTGGGCGATGGGCTGGCGGAAGCCGAACGGGCGGGACGTGAGCGGGTGGAGGTGGATGGGGTTGCGGTCGCCGGAGACGGCGGCGTAGCGGCGGCCGGTGTCGGCGGGGACGGGCCACGGCTCGTGGTCGACGCCCTCCGCCTCGGGAGCGCCGACGCGAGGGCTCGGGCGGCGCGCCTGGGTGGCCCTGTCGGGGCGGCGGTCGCGGTGGAGGTAGGTGCTGACCGACCGCCACACCCTCTCCCCCTCGGCGGTCTCCGCCCCGGCCTCGACGTCGAACACGACGCCGCTCGGGTGGGGCCGCGCCCCGCCGAGGGAGACGTGGTAGGTGAGGGGTTCGGCGACGCCGATCGGGCGGCGCTGCTCGACGGTGTTCGCCAGGTGGACCAGGCCCAGTACGGGGAACGGCACGTCGCGGCGCGTCATCAGCGCCAACGCGGCCGGGAACGCCACCAGGTGCGGGTACGTCGCGGGCAGCGTCCGTCGGGCGGCCTCGGCGGGGAAGCCGCACACGGCGGCGTAGCGGGCGACGCGGCGGGGGCTCGCCGCCACGTCGCGCAGGACGAGGGCGTGGCGGGGCACGTCCTCGCGCCCCGGGCCGCCGCGCCGCGCCGGCAGGACCGCGCGGGCGTAGGAGGGGAGCAGGGACGGCGGGCTCGTGCGCACGCGGACGGTGGGGGCTGCGCTCACGACGTCACGCCCCCAGCAGGCCCTGGCCGCAGACGCGCAGCACCTGGCCGGTCACGGCGCCGCTGCCCGGCGAGGCGAGGTAGGCCACGGCCTCGGCGACGTCCACGGGCTGGCCGCCCTGCTTCAGGCTGTTGAGGCGGCGGCCCGCCTGGCGCAGGAAGAACGGCATGGCGGCCGTCATGCGGGTCTCGACGAAGCCGGGGGCGACGGCGTTGGCGGTGACGCCGCGCGCCGCGAGCGTCTCGTCGGCGGCCAGGGACTGGACGAGGCCGATGACGCCGGCCTTGCTGGCCGCGTAGTTGGTCTGGCCCGGGTTGCCGGCGATGCCGCTGATGGAGGAGGTGCACACGATGCGGCCGTGGTCGCGCAGGAGGGGCAGCAGGCCGGTCGTCATGCGCTCGACGGCGGCGAGGTTGACCTCCAGCACCTGCCGCCAGCCCTGGGCGTCCATGCGGCCCAGCGTCCGGTCGCGGGTGATGCCCGCGTTGTGGACGAGGACGTCGAGGCCGTCGAGGCCGCCGGCCGCCTCGGTGAGCCGCTCGGCGGCGTTCTCGGCGGTCAGTTCGGTGACGTCGAGCAGCACCGGGGTGCCGCCGAGCCGTTCGGCGAGCCGCGTGAGGGGTTCGGCCTGGGAGGGGACGTCGAGGCAGACGACGTGGGCGCCGTCGCGGTGGAGGGTCTCGGCGACGGCCGCGCCGATGCCCTGGGCAGCCCCGGTGACGAGGGCGGTGCGGCCGTCGAGCGGCCGGTCCCAGTCGGCGGGGGCCGGCGCGGGAGCGGCGTCGGGGCCCGTGCCGAGGCGGACGACCTGGCCGGAGACGTAGGCGGAACGGGCCGACAGCAGGAAGCGGAGGGTGGCCTCGATCGTGTCCTCCGCGCCGGGGGCGACGAGGACGAGCTGCGCGGTCGAGCCGTCGCGCAGCTCCTTTCCGGCGGAGCGGACGAAGCCCTCCAGCGCGCGCTGCGCGACGGCCTCCGCCCGGGTGGCGGCCCGCTCGGGCGGCGTGCCGAGCACGACGAGCCGGCCGGAGGGGGTCAGGCTACGGATGCGCGGGTGGAAGAACGCGTGCAGCTCGGCCAGCCGCTCGCTGTCGGTGATGCCGGTGGCGTCGAAGACGAGGGCGCCCGGCCGTTCGGCGTTCTCGCCGGCCGGGGACGTCTCGACGTCTCGGGACGTCTCGACGACCCGGGCGTCGCAGGACTCCAGGGCGGCGCGGAGCGCCTTGGTCAGCCGGCCGCCGCCGTCGCCGTCGCCGTCGGCGCCCGGGGCGCCGCCGAGGACGACGGGACCCCGGGCGACGGCGGCGCCCGCCTGGTGGCGGGCGAGCTCGACGGGGCGCGGCAGCCCGAGGCGGCGGGTGACGAGGCGGCCCGCGCGGCTGTTGGCGAAGGCGAGATAGCGATCGGCCATTGCAATCCTCCCTACCAGAGGGTAAGTCTACTGAAAGGTTAAGCAACGCGATGCGGCTCGGGGAAGCGGGGACGGGACCGGACATGCGGACGGACACGCGGACCGACACCGACACCGACACCGGCACCGGCACGGAAGTGGGGACGACGGTATGACAGCGGCGCAGGCGCTCGGCTCCGGCAGCCGGCGGGTGGCGATCCTCGGCGGCAACCGCATCCCCTTCGCACGCGCCGACGGCCCCTACGCGACCGCGTCCAACCAGGACATGCTGCTCGCCGCCCTCGCCGGCCTGGTGGAACGGTTCGGGCTCGCCGGCGAGGTGCTCGGCGAGTTCGCCGCCGGCGCGGTCCTCAAGCACAGCCGGGACTTCAACCTCGCCCGCGAGGTCGTCCTCGGCAGCGCGCTCGACAGCCGCACCCCGGCGTTCGACGTCCAGCAGGCGTGCGGCACCGGCCTGGAGGCCGTCATCCTCGTCGCCAACAAGATCGCCCTCGGCCAGATCGAGTGCGGCGTCGCCGGCGGCGTCGACACCGCGAGCGACGCGCCGCTCGGCCTCAACGACGAGCTGCGCCGCGTCCTGCTGGGCGCCCGGCGGGCGGGTTCGCTCGGCGGCCGGCTGCGGGCCCTCACCCGGGTGCGGCCCCGGCACGTCGTGCCGGACATCCCGCGTAACGCCGAGCCCCGCACCGGCCTGTCGATGGGCGAGCACGCGGCGCTGACCGCCGCCGCCTGGGACATCGACCGCGCCGCGCAGGACGCGTTCGCCGCCACCAGCCACCAGCGGCTCGCCGCCGCCTACGAGCGCGGCTTCCTCGACGACCTCCTGACGCCCTTCCGAGGGGTGACGCGGGACGGGAACCTGCGGCCGGACAGCACGCCGGAACGGCTCGCCCGCCTGAAGCCGGTCTTCGGCGAGACGATGACGGCGGGCAACTCCACGCCGCTGACGGACGGCGCCGCGACGGTCCTGCTGGCCAGCGAGGAGTGGGCGGCCGAGCGCGGCCTGCCCGTGCTGGCGTACCTCACGCACGTGGCGACCGGCGCCGTCGACTTCCTCACCGACCGGCCGCGCGAGGACGGCCTGCTGATGGCGCCGGTCTACGTCGTGCCCCGGCTGCTGGACAGGGCCGGGCTGACCCTGGCCGACCTCGACCTGGTCGAGATCCACGAGGCGTTCGCCTCCCAGGTGCTGGCCACCCTGGCCGCCTGGGAGGACCCGGCGTTCTGCGAGGAGCGGCTCGGACGCGAGACGCCGCTGGGCGCGGTGGACCGCGCGCGGCTCAACGTCACGGGCTCCTCGCTCGCCACCGGGCACCCCTTCGCCGCGACGGGCGGGCGCATCGTGGCCACGCTCGCGAAGCTGCTCGGCGAACGCGGCGGCGGGGCGCGCGGCCTGGTCTCGATCTGCGCGGCGGGCGGGCAGGGCGTGACGGCGCTGCTCCAGGCGCCCGAGGCCGCCGTGGAGTGACCGCCACACGGGACAGCCGCACGTGACCGCCACACGCGACCGCCGCAGCCGACGTCGAGGCCACCCGGCCGCCACGACTCCCTCGAACCCACCGACCCCGACCGACCCCGACGACGCCACGAAGGAGTGACACGACGTGGGTGCCCGCCGTGATCTGAAGAGGGCGAGCCGCCGCCCGGACCTGGCCGACCGCGTGACGGTCGAGGTCGAGCGCGACGCCGACGGCACGGTCCGCGAGGCGCGGACCTCCGCGCTCGTCGCGCCGCTGGCGAAGGGCAGCCTCGCCGAGCTGCCGTTCACCAACGCCGAGGAGGCGCCCGACGCGGTCGTCGTGCGGCGGCCGGCGGGCGACGGGAGCTGGGAGCCGCTGACCGCCGCCGCGTTCGCCCGTGACGTCTCGGAGGTGGCGCGCGGCCTGATCGCCGCCGGCCTGGAGCCGGGCGGGCGGGTCGCGGTGATGTCGCGCACCCGCTACGAGTGGGCCGTGCTGGACTTCGCGACGTGGGCGGCGGGCGGTCAGACCGTTCCGATCTACCCCACCTCCTCGGCCGAGCAGGTCGCGTGGATCGTGCGGGACGCGGACGTGCGGCTCGTCGTCGTCGAGACGGCCGAGCACGCCGCGACGGCCGAGCCGGTGATCGACGGCCGGCCGCTGTGGCGCCTCGACGGCGACGGGACCGACGGCGGGACCGGCAGGACCGGGGACGGCGGCGAGGCGCAGGCGGGTGCGGGCGCGCTGGCGCGGCTCGCCGCACTGGGCCGGGAGGTGCCCGAGTCGGAACTCGCCGCCCGCAGGGCCGCCCTGACCCCCGACGACGTCGCGACCGTCGTGTACACCTCGGGCACCACCGCCCGCCCCAAGGGCTGCGTGATCACCCACGCCAACCTCCACGCCGAGGCGGCCAACCTCGTCGAACTGCTCCACCCCGTCTTCGTGGAGGTCACCCACCAGGCGGCCTCGACGCTCGTCTTCCTGCCGCTGGCGCACATCCTGGGCCGGACCATCCAGATCGCCTGTCTCGCCGCCCGGATCGAGATCGGCCACTGCCCCAGCGTGAAGCCGGACGAGCTGCGGCCGCAGCTCGCCTCCTTCAGGCCCACCTTCCTCGTCGGCGTGCCGTACGTCTTCGAGAAGATCCACGCCACGGGCCGGGCCCAGGCCGAACGCATCGGGCGCGGCGCCTCCTTCGACCGCTCCGAGCGGGTCGCGGTGGCGTACGCGGAGGCCTCGCTGCGCGCGTACTTCGGGACGGGCCCGGGGCCCGGCCTCGGGCTGCGGCTGGCGCGCGGCCTGTACGACCTGCTGGTGTACCGGCGGATCCGGGCGGCGCTGGGCGGGCGGATCCGGTACGCGATCAGCGGCGGCTCGCCGTTGGACCGGCGGCTGAACCTCTTCTTCTACGGCTGCGGCATCCTCGTCTACGAGGGGTACGGCCTGACCGAGACCACCTCGGCCGCGACGCTGATCCCGCCGCTGGCGCCCCGGCCCGGCACGGTGGGGCAGCCGGTTCCCGGCACGGAGGTGCGGATCGCCGACGACGGCGAGGTGCTGGTGCGCGGCGGCATCGTGTTCGACTCGTACTGGAACAACGCGGCGGCCACGCGCGAGGCGCTGGGCGAGGACGGCTGGTTCGCCACGGGCGACCTCGGGCGGCTGGACGAGCAGGGGTACCTGACGATCACCGGCCGGAAGAAGGACATCCTCGTCACCAGCGGCGGCAAGAACGTCTCGCCGAGCCTGCTGGAGGACCGGCTGCGCAGCCGCCCCCTGGTCGGGCAGTGCATGGTCGTCGGCGACAACCGGTCCTACGTCGCGGCGCTGGTGACGCTGGAGGCCGACGCCGTGGCGCACTGGCTGTCGGTGCGCGGGCGGCCGGTGGACACGCCGGTGGCGGAGCTGTGCGAGGACCCGGAGGTGCGGGCGGAGGTGCAGCGGGCCGTGGACTACGCGAACGAGGCGGTGTCGCGGGCGGAGTCGATCCGCAGGTTCGTGATCGTGCCGGGCGAGTTCAGCGAGGAGAACGGGCTGCTGACGCCGTCGCTGAAGGTCAGGCGCCACGCGGTCGCGACGTCCTACGCGACGGAGATCGCCCGGCTGTACACGTAGCACCCCGGGACGGTGTGCCGGGAGGGGCCGGGGAGGGCCGCGAAGCCCGCACGGGCGGGGCGGGGGCGTGCGATGCTGGGCTTCGTGGTGAGGGATCCGATGGCCGCCGAAGGCGCTCGGCGCAACCCGGAGTTGCGCCGGGTCGCGATGCGGCGGCAGGTGGCCGAGGCCGGCTTCGTGCGGGTGGACGAGCTGGCCCGCCGCTACGGCGTGAGCATCATGACCGTCCACCGCGACCTCGACGCGCTGGAGCGGCGCGGCTTCCTGCACAAGGTGCGCGGCGGCGCGACCAGCGCCCCGACCACCACCTTCCACGGCGACCTCGAACACCGGATGCAGGCGCAGGTGGAGGCGAAGGAGGCCATCGCGCGGGAGACGTTGGCCAGCGAGGTGGAGCCGGGGCAGGTGATCGCGCTGGACGACAGCACCACCTCGCTGATGCTGGCGCGGCTGCTGCCCGAACGCGCGCCGCTGACGGTCGTCACGCACTTCCTGCCGGTGATCCGGGCGCTGGCGGCCCAGCCGGGCATCGAGCTGGTGGGGCTCGGCGGGCGGTACGACGCGTCGTACGACTCCTTCCTCGGCCAGGCGACGGCGGAGGCCGCCGCGGACTTCCGGCCCGACGTGCTGTTCCTGTCCACGACGGCGGTGGTCGAGGGCGTCTGCTACGTCCAGTCGCTGAACACGATGATCACGCGGCGGGCGTTGATCGCCTCGGCGGCGCGGAGCGTCGCGTTGATCGACCACACGAAGTTCGACCGCAGGGCGCCGCACCGGCTCGTGGCCGTCAGTGGCCTCGACCGGGTGGTGGTCGACGACCGCGCTCCGCGGCAGACGGTGCGCGAGCTGCGGGCCAGGGGCGCGCGCGTCGACGTGGTGCCCGTCGCCGCCTGACCGCCCGGCCTCCCGATCGCGGCGGAGCCGGCTCCCGGCCGTTCCCGTCACCTCCGCTCGCCGTCGGCGATGCGATGTCATGTGAAGTTCGACCGCTCCGTGACCCGTTCGTTATCTCCACGCACTCCTCTCACCTGGGCTTTCGACACATGCCCGCTGAGGTGACACACCGTCAGTGTTAAAAGTTGCGATCTTCTGCGGGGCGCGGTCTCATACCGGTGCTTCTGGCTCGCTCCGAGAGGGTTTGGCAATGGCGCTGAACGAACCGGTCGCGGTGTGCGTGGACGCCGGCACCACGGTCATCAAGGCGGTCGTCTTCGACGCCGCCGGGCGGGAACTCGTCGTCGCCCACCGCGACACCGCCGTGCGCCACCCGCGCCCGGAGCGGGCGGAGCAGGACATGGACGAGGTGTGGGCCGCCGTCGTCGGCGCCGTCCGCGAGGCCCACCAGCGGACGGGCGCGCCGCCCGTGCGGCTCCTCGCCCTCACCGCGCAGGGCGACGGCGCGTGGCTGGTGGACCGCGCCCACCGGCCCGTCCGCCCGGCCGTGCTGTGGAACGACGCCCGCGCCGCCGACCTCGTCCGCCGCTGGCGCGCCGACGGTGTGCTGGAGCGCGCCTTCCGCCGCAACGCCTCGCTCACCAACGCCGGCCTGCCCAACGCGATCCTCCGCGCCCTCGCCGTCGAGGAGCCGGACGCCCTCGCCGCCGCCCACGCCGTCCTGACCTGCGGCGGCTGGCTGTACCTGCGCCTGACGGGCGTGCTCGGCCTCGACCCGTCGGACGCCTCGGCCCCCTGGCTGGACCTGCGCGGCGCCGCCGAACGGGACGCCGCGGGAGGGAACGCCGCAGGGCGCGGCGGCGGGCCGGCGTACTCGGACGAACTCCTCGCCGCCTACGGCCTGACCGAGCACCGCGAGCTCCTGCCGCCCCTCCTCACCGGCTCCGACCGCACCGCCCCCCTGGCCGGCGACGCCGCCGAAGCCCTCGGCCTGCCCCCGGACACGCCCGTCGTCCTCGCGCCGTACGACATCGTCACCACCGCGCTGGGCAACGGCACCACCGCCGCGGGCCAGGCCACCTGCGTCCTCGGCACGACGCTCTGCACCGAGATCCTGGTCGACCAGGCCGCGCTGGACACCGACGGCGAGCCCGCGGGCCTGACCCTCGACTTCGGCGCGCCGCCGCTGCTGATGCGCGCCTTCCCCACCCTCGCCGGCACCGGCGTCCTCGACTGGACCGTCGAGCTGCTCGGCCTGCGCGACCACGCGGAGCTGTCGGAGCTGGCCGCCCGCGTGCCGCCGGGCTCCCACGGGCTGCGGGTGCTGCCGTACCTCTCACCCGCGGGAGAGCGGGCGCCGTTCCTCGACCCGTCGGCCAGCGGCCTGGTCACCGGCCTGCTCTTCACCCACCGCCGCGAGCACCTCGCCCGCGCCGTGCTCGAAGGGCTGGCGCACGTCATCCGGGACTGCCTGGCCGCCGCGCCGCACCGGCCCGCCGAGCTGGCGCTGTGCGGCGGCGGCGCGGCGAGCGCGCTGTGGTGCCAGCTGATCGCGGACGTCACGGGCGTGGAGACGGTCACCACCGAGGACAGCCAGGTCGGCGCCAAGGGCGCGCTGGTCTTCGCGTTGACCGCGCTCGGCGACCACCCCTCGCTGTCCTCCGCCGCGGCGGCCCTCGTGCGCCGGCGCCGGCGCTGCGAGCCGTCGCCCGAGGCGCGCGAGGTCCACGACCGCGACCACGCCGAGTTCCTCGCCACGCGCGAGCTGGCCGCGAGCCGCTGGACGGGCTGGCGCGCCGATGCCTGAGCCCGTCTGGATCGGCGTCGACCTCGGCACGCAGAGCGTGCGGGCCCTGGCCGTCGACGGCGCGAACGGCGCCACGCTGGCCGCCGCCTCCCGGCCGCTGCGCAGCCACCGCGAGGGACCGCGCCACGAACAGGACCCGGCCAGCTGGTGGGAGCGGACGGCCGAGGCGCTCGCCGCGCTGACGACGGCGCTCGACCCCGCCTCCCTGCGGGCGGTCGGCGGCCTCGCGGTGTGCGCCACCTCCGGCACGGGCCTGCTGACCGGGCCCAACGGCACCCCCCTGACGCCGGGTCTGATGTACGACGACGGCCGCGCGGGCACGGACGCGGCGGCCGAGGCGCAGCGGGCGGGCGCCGGGCTGTGGCAGCGCCTCGGGTACCGCATGCAGCCGGCCTGGGCGCTGCCGAAGCTGCTGTGGTGGCGGGATCGGGGCCTGCTGACGGGCGGTGTGCGGTTCGCGCACCAGCCGGACGTGGTGACCGCCGCGCTCGTCGGGCGGCCCGTGGCCAGCGACTCCAGCCACGCCCTGAAGACCGGCTACGACCTGCTCGCGGAGCGGTGGCCGGAGGCCGTGCTGACGCGGCTCGGACTCGACCCGGCGTCGCTGCCCGAGGTGGTGCGGCCGGGCACCGTGCTCGGGACGGTGTGCCGCGCCGCCGCCGCCCGCACCGGGCTGCCCGCCGGCACCCCGGTCGTCGCGGGCATGACCGACGGCTGCGCCGCGCAGCTGGCGGCGGGGGCGCTCGGCGTCGGCGAGTGGAACTCGGTCCTCGGCACCACTCTCGCCCTCAAGGGCGTCAGCGCCTCGCTTCCGCACGACCCGACCGGCGCGGTCTACTCCCACCGCGCGCCCCACGACGAGCTGTGGCTGCCCGGCGGCGCCTCCAGCACGGGCGCGGGCGCGGTCCGCCTGCTCTTCCCCGACGCCGACGCCCGCGCGCTCGACGCGCTGACGGCGGCGGCGGCGCGCGTCGAGCGGGAGGGACGCCGGCTGCCGGTGTGCTATCCGCTGGCCGGGCACGGCGAACGCTTCCCGTTCGTGGCGCCGACGGCCCGCGGCTTCCTCGGCGACGGCCCGATGGCCTTCCCTCCGGGAGCCGAGCCCGCCGAGGTGTTCGCCGCGGTCTGCGCCGGGGTGGCGTACGTCGAACGGCTCTCCTTCGAGGTGCTCGCGGCGGCCGGCTCGGACGTCGGCGGCCCCGTCGCGTTCACCGGCGGCGCGGCCCGGAACCCGTGGTGGAACCAGCTGCGGTGCGACGTGCTCGGCGTGCCCGTGCGGCTGCCGTCGAACCCGGAGCCGGCGCTCGGCATGGCGGTCCTCGCGGCCGGCGCGCTCGGCGGCGACATCCCGGGCGCGGCCCGCCGCCTGGTGCGGCTGGAGGGCACCCTCACGCCGGACCCGGCGCGCAGCGCCGCCCACGAGGAGCCCTACCGGGACCTTCTCGCGCGCCTCGTCGAACGCGGCTGGCTCGACCCACGGTTCTCACCCCCCACCCACGTCCCCCCTCCCTCCCCCACCCACCTCGACCAGGCGACGGAACGCGACCAGGCGACGGAAGAAGAGGAACGACCATGACCGAACCGATTCCGGTGCTGGCCGCCGGCGATCACTTCGTGCTGAACCGGCTCCTGGTCGAGGCGCTCCACGCCGAGACGGACCCCGCCGCCTGGGACGTCCGCGAGCTGGAGCTGCCCTGGCCCCACGTGCCGTTCGGCCGGGTCGCCGAGGTCGACGAGGCGTCGGGCACCGAGGAGCAGCTGATCGAGGCGCTCTCCGGGGTGCGGGTCTGCCTGACCCAGATGGCGCCGCTGACCTCCCGCGTCCTGGCGGCCTGCCCCGACCTCGAACTCTTCGCCGTCTCCCGGGGCGGCCCGGTCAACGCCAACCTCGCGGCGGCCACCGAGCAGGGCGTCGCCGTCACCTTCACCCCCGGCCGGAACGCCGAGTCCACCGCCGAGCACACCCTGGGCCTGATGCTCGCCGCCATGCGCCGCATCCCGCAGGCGCACGCCGGCACGGTCGCGGGCCGCTGGGACAGCGGGCTGTACGCGTACGACGAGACGGGCCTGGAGATCGCGGGCAGCACGGTCGGGCTCGTCGGCGCGGGCGCCATCGGCCGGCGGGTCGCGGCGGCGCTGGTGGCGCTCGGCGCGACGGTGCTGGTGGCCGACCCGTACGTGGACCCGGCGACGTTGCCGCCGGGGGCGCGGCGGGTGGAGCTGCCCGAACTGCTCGCCTCCTCCTCCGTGGTGTCGCTCCACGCCCGGCTCACCGACGAGACGAGAGGGCTCATCGGCGGCGCCGAGCTGGCGGCGATGCCGCGCGGCTCCGTGCTGGTCAACTGCGCCCGTGGCGGCCTGGTCGACCACGCGGCGCTGGCCGCGGCCCTCCACGGCGGGCACCTGTTCGCCGCGGGACTGGACGTGTTCGACGTCGAGCCGCTGCCGGCGGACCATCCGTTGCGCGGGGCGCCCAACCTCGTGCTGACGCCGCACCTGGCGGGCGCCAGCCGCATGGTCGCGCGGCGCGCGGCGCGCATGGTCGCGGCCGAGGCCGGCCGCTGGCTGCGCGGCGAGCCGCCGTTGCACCACGCCAACCCGCCGGCGGTGACCCCGTGACGGACGGCACGGACCGCGTGAGCGGGACGGACGGCGGCGGCGTGGGCCGGCTCCTGCTGGTGCGGCACGCCGAGACCGTGTGGCACCGGGAGAACCGGTACGCCGGCGCGCGCAGCGACCCGGAGCTGACCGCGAACGGCCTGCGGCAGGTCGCGGCCCTGGCCGACGCGGCGCCCGCCGAGGGCGTCCGGGCCGTCGTCAGCTCCCCGCTGCGCCGCGCCGTCCGCACCGCGGCGCCGGCCGCCGAGGCCCTCGGGCTGCCGGTCGAGGTGGTGCCGGAGCTGCGCGAGGTCGACTTCGGCGAGCTGGAGGGCCGCACCCGCGCGGAGGTCGCGGCGAGCGACCCCGAGCTGGTGCGCCGCTTCGTCGCCGACCCGGTGGCGAACCCGTTCCCCGGCGCAGAGCCGCCGCTGGACGCCGCCGCGCGGGCGGCGGCGGCGCTGCGCGCGGTCGCCGGCCGACACGGGCGGCGCGGCACGGACCCGGTGCTCGTCGTCGCGCACAGCACGCTGCTGCGGCTCGCGCTGTGCTCACTGCTCGGCCTGCCCGTCGCCGCCTACCGGCGGATCCTCCCCCGGCTGGACAACGTCGCCGTCACCGAACTGGCCGTCCCCGCAGACCCGACGCTCCCCGTCTCCCTCCTCTCCCTCAACCGACGCCTCGTCACCCCCTCCCCGGCACCGCCACGGCCTGACGACGCCACGGCCTGACGACGCCACGGCCCGCTGACCTCCCCCGCTCCCCGACCCCACCGCTCGACGAAGACGAAGCCGAAAGGACCCCCGCCATGCGCCGACCCCTCGCCGTCACGGCGACCGCCCTCCTGGCCCTGGCCACCGCGACCGCCTGCTCCTCCGAGGGCACCGAAGGCGCCGGTGGCGGGGGCGGCGACCCGGAGAACGCCAAGATCGCGTTCCTGATGCCGGACATCGCCTCCACCCGCTACGAGCTGTACGACAGCCCGCTGTTCGAGGCACGGATGAAGGAGCTGTGCCCCGGCTGCGAGGTCATCTACAACAACGCCCGCGCCGACGCCTCCCGCCAGCAGCAGCAGGCCGACTCGGCGCTCGCGCAGGGCGTGGACGTGATCGTGATCGACCCGGTCGACTCCACGGCCGCCGCCAGCGTCGTCAACACCGCGCGGGCCCAGGGCGTCCCCGTCATCGCCTACGACCGCCCCGTCCTGGAGACCCCGCCCGACTTCTACATCTCCTTCGACAACGAGGCGATCGGCGAGAGCATCGGGGACTCCCTCGTCGCGCACCTGGAGGAGACCGGCGCGCAGGGCGGCCTGCTCCAGGTCAACGGCTCCCCGACGGACGCCGCCGCCGGCCTCATCAAGCAGGGCATCCACAACGCGATCGACGACAGCCGCTTCGAACTGCTCGCCGAGTACGACACCCCCGACTGGGCGCCGGCGGACGCGCAGGAGTGGGTCAGCGGCCAGATCACCCGCTTCGGTGACCGGATAGCCGGCGTCGTCGCCGCCAACGACGGCACCGGCGGCGGCGCGATCGCCGCGTTCAAGGCCGCGGGCGCGGGCGTTCCCCCGGTCACGGGCAACGACTTCGAGGTGGCCGCGGCGCAGCGCGTCGTCGCGGGCGACCAGTACAACACCATCTCCAAGCCGATCAAGATCGTCGCGGAGGCGGCGGCCGAGGTGGCGTACCAGTTCGTCCAGGGCGAGACGCCCGAGAGCGACACGACCCTCTTCGACACGCCCTCGCGCCTCTTCGAGCCCACGGTCGTGACGCTCGACAACATCGCCGAGGTGCTGGCCGAGTCCGAGCAGATCACGCCCGCCGACGTCTGCACCCCCCAGTACGCGGACGCCTGCGCGGCGGCCGGCATCGACGTCGGCTAGGACGTGGCGATGGCAGCCTCCTCATCCTCACCCGTGTTGTCCCTGCGGGGCATCAGCAAGCACTTCGGCGCGGTCGCGGCCCTCACCGAGGTGGACCTCGACGTGTCCGCCGGCGAGGTCCTCGCCCTCGTCGGCGACAACGGCGCGGGCAAGTCCACGCTGGTCAAGGTCCTCGCCGGGGTCCACCGCCCGGACGCCGGCACCGTCACCTTCGACGACCGTCCCGTGACGATCGCGAGCCCGGCCGACGCGCACGCCCTCGGCATCGCCACCGTCTTCCAGGACCTGGCGCTGTGCGAGAACCTCAACATCGTCGAGAACCTCTTCCTCGGCCGGGAGCTGCGCCGGGCGCGGCTGGACGAGGTCGCGATGGAGATCCGCTCCTGGGAGCTGCTGCGGCAGCTGTCGGCGAAGATCCCGTCGGTGCGGGTGCCGGTGGCGGCCCTGTCCGGCGGGCAGCGGCAGACCGTCGCGATCGCCCGCTCGCTGCTGGGCGACCCGCGGGTCATCATCCTCGACGAGCCGACCGCCGCCCTCGGCGTCGCGCAGACGGCGGAGGTGCTCCACCTCATCGAGCGCCTCCGCGACCGTGGGCTCGGCGTGATCATGATCAGCCACAACATGGAGGACGTGCGCGCGGTCGCCGACCGGGTGGCCGTGCTGCGGCTGGGCCGCAACAACGGCGTCTTCGCGACCGCTGACGTCTCCTCCGAGGACATCGTCGCGGCGATCGTCGGGGCCACGGGCACCGCCCTCCCGCGCCGCCCCAACCGCCGGGAGGAGCCCGCCGATGACTGACGCCCGATCCCCGGGGGCGGCTGGGGCCGCCGGAGCCACTGGGGCCGCAGGGGCCACCGGGTCCGCAGGGGCCACCGGGTCCGCAGGGACCCAGAAGGCCGCCGCCGCCACCCCGCTCGACCTGATCGACGAGCGGCTGCGCCAGGGCAGGGGCGCGCGGGCCGCGCTGTCCGCCCTCACCGACCGCGTCCGCTCCGGCGACCTCGGCGCCTTGCCGATCCTCGCCGGCCTCCTCGTGATCTGCGTGGTCTTCCAGTCGCTGAACTCCGTCTTCCTCTCCAGCGCGAACCTGGTGAACCTGCTGATGGAGAGCGTCCCCGTCGGCGTCATCGCGCTCGGCGTGGTCTGCGTGCTGCTGGTGGGGCAGATCGACCTGTCCGTCGGCTCGGTCAGCGGCCTGTCGGCGGCGCTGACCGCCGTCACGTTCGTCGACGCCGGCTGGCCGCTGCCGCTGGCGATCGTCACCGCCATCGGCACCGGCTGCGCCATCGGCTGGGTGTACGCCCAGATGGTGACCCGCCTCGGCGTCCCGAGCTTCGTCGCGACCCTCGCCGGGCTCCTCAGCTTCCTCGGCGTGCAGCTCTACCTCCTCGGGGACACCGGCGCGATCAACATCCCCTACGACTCGCCGCTCGTGGAGTTCGCACAGCTCGCGTTCGTCCCGGCCTGGCTGAGCTACGCGCTGGTCGTCGTCGCCGCCGGCTGGCTCTTCGTCACCGGGCACACGCTGGCGAGGACCCGCCGCGCGGCCGGCCTGTCGGCCCGTTCGACGCGGCTGCTGGTGGCGCGGAGCGTGGCGGTGCTGCTCGGCCTCGGCTTCGCCGCCTGGTACCTGAACCGGGCCCGTGGCTTCGGCTGGATGTTCGTCAGCTTCGTGATCCTGGTGCTGGTGATGCACTACGCGTTCACGCGGACGGCGTGGGGCCGTTCGCTGCTGGCGGTCGGCGGCAACGCGGAGGCGGCCCGTCGCGCCGGCATCAACGTGCGGCGGACGTACGTGTCGGCCTTCGTGCTGTGCTCCTCGCTGGCCGCCCTCGGCGGGCTGCTCTCCGCGTCCCGCCTGGCCGCCGCCAACCAGGCCAGCGGCGCGGGCGACGTGAACCTCAACGCGATCGCGGCGGCGGTCATCGGCGGCACGAGCCTCTTCGGCGGGCGGGGCGGGGCGTTCGCGGCCCTGCTGGGCATCCTGGTGATCCAGTCCATATCCAACGGGCTGACGCTGCTGGACCTGGACTCGTCGTTCCGCTTCATCATCACGGGGCTGGTCCTGGCCCTCGCGGTGGCGCTGGACTCGGCCGCCCGCCGCTCCCGCGCGGCACACGGCCGGGCGTGACGGCACGGTCGACGGCGTGACGGCCGGGGTGGGAGCCCGGGCGCGCCGTCCCCCGGCCACCCCTCCCCTTCCCTACGCTGCGTCACGTGGCGGTACACGACAGCGACGAGCTCGGCGGGGAGCAGGAGCGCCTGCGCGAGCTCACCGAGGCCAAGCGGCGGGTCGAGGGCCTGCTCGGCGCGGTGGTGGCGATCAGCCGCGAGGTCGAACTGCCGTCGCTGCTGCTGCGTATCGTCACCACCGCCATGGACCTCGTCGGCGCCCGCTACGGCGCGCTCGGCGTGCTCGACGAGTCGGGCGAGCAGCTGGAGCAGTTCATCACCGCCGGCCTGTCGGACGAGGAGCGCGCCGCCCTGGCCGGGATCGACTTCCCTCACGGCGCCGGCGTCCTCGGAGAGGTGATCCATGCCGCGGAGCCCATGCGCGTCAACGACATCCGCGCCCACCCGGGATCCGTCGGCTTCCCGCCCGGCCATCCGAGCATGCGGACCCTCCTCGGCGTCGCCATCAGAGTCCGCAGCGAGGTCTACGGCGACCTGTACCTCTCCGAGCGGCATGACGGCCGGCCCTTCGACAGCGAGGACGAGGAGGTCATCGTGGCGCTGGCCGGCGCCGCCGGCATCGCCATCGAGAACGCCCGCCTCTTCGCCCGTGTCCGCGACAGCGCCGAGCTCTTCCAGCGGCTGCTCCTGCCGACCCTGCCCGACCTGACGCCGTTCACCGCCGCCGCCGCGTACCAGCCGGCGGCCGAGCCCGGCCGCCTGGGCGGTGACTGGTACGACGCGATCCTGCTGCCCGACGACGCCGTGGGGATCATCATCGGCGACGTCGTCGGGCACGACCTGAGCGCAGCGGCGGCCATGGCCCAGACCCGCAGCATGATGCGGGCCCTGCTCTTCGAACGACGGGAGCCGCCCAGCGCCGTCCTGGCCCGGCTCGACCACACCCTCCTGACCATCACCGACCTGCCGGTGACCACCGCCTGCCTGGTCCGCATCGAGTCCGGAGTCGACGGGTGGGCGCTGCGGTGGAGCTCCGCCGGCCACGTGCCGCCGCTGCTGGTCACGGCCGACGGCCACGCCGAGTACCTCACCGAGGACCCGGGCCTTCCGCTGGGCGTCGACTCCTCCCTCGACCGGCCCGACCACACCCACGCGTTCCCGCCGGGCGCCACCCTCGTCCTCGTCACCGACGGCCTGGTGGAGAACGCCGCCCACGCGAGCATCGACGACGGCCTGGCCGAGCTCGCCGCCCTCGCCACCGCCCACGTCGATCTCCCGCTGCCCGACCTGGTGGACACCCTGGCCAGCCACCATCCGGGAGACGGACACGACGACATGGCCATCCTCGCCGTCCGGACCCCCACAACGCGACACGGAGGCCCGGCGTAGCATCAACCTGCCCTGTTTTCTTGGTACTTGACGATCAGGAGGAGTCATGGAAGAGGCGTTCGACGAGGTCCTCGACGACGCGTTCGGCGAGGTCGCCGACGCGGCGGAGGACGCGCTGGAGGAGCTGGGCGTCGACGTGGAGCTCGACGGCGACTGACCCGGTCCCACAGGGGTAGCCGACCTCGTTGGCTACCCCTCTTCTCTGACCGTCCTCTTCTGACCGCCCTCTTCTGACCGTTCTCTTCCCACCGTTCTCTTCCGAGCCTTCCTTCCGCCGTTTCACTGGCCGCCGCTTCCCCGGCCGCTCCCTCCCGACCCTCCCGCCTCCCGGCGGCTCACCCCCTCCCACCTGGGCGTACATCCGCCGCACACATCAGCCTCGCCAGACCTCCACGCGACAGGGCCGACCGTCCGGTGACTCATCTCACACAGGGGCGCCACACCGAGTAGAGTCCTCCAGCGCACTCCCGTCGCCAAGATGTTGCCCAGACCGATCAACCAGTGGGCAGATGTGGGAAGTTATGGGTGAATCGTCAGTCCCGTCCGCCATATCCCGCCACCGCGTCGTGCTGTTGGCCACCGTGCCGGCCGGCGTCGTCGCGGTGGTCGCCGTGGCCTCGGCCGCGGTGGTGGCGGGCCGGGGCAGCCTGACGGGCGTCGGTGAGTCCGCCGTCTGGACCGTGGCCGGGTTAGCGGCCCTGGTGACCGTCGCCGTCGTGGGCGCGGCGGGTTTCGCCGCCGTCGTCCACACGCGCGCCGCCGCGCGACGGGAGACACTCCTCACCGAGCTGGGCCGCCTGGCCGCGCGCGGCCAGGCCGACAGCGCGGCGTCGTTGCGGCGCCTGGCGCGCGGCGAGCAGGTGACGTTCCCCCAGGACGTGACCCTCGACATCGACACGGCCGTCGACGCCGCCGGCCCCGCGGCCTCGCGCGACCGCGAACTGCGGCGGCTCACCGAGGAGATCGCCGCCGCCCGCCGCGCGGCCAGGTCCGCGCTGCGGGAGCTGGCGACGGCCGGCGGGGTCTCCCGCCCCCGGGGCGAGGAGGCGCGCGGCGAGGCGGAGCAGGCGCGGTTCGACGTCCTCGACAACCTCGCCCGCCGCCTCCAGTCCCTGGTGCACCGCGAGATCGCGCTCCTGGACGAGCTGGAGAACCAGGTCGAGGACCCCGAACTGCTCAGGGGCCTGTTCCAGGTCGACCACCTGGCGACCCGGGTCCGCCGGTACGCCGAGAACATGGCGGTGCTCGGCGGCGCCGTCGCCCGCCGCCAGTGGACACGGCCCGTCAGCGTCGCCGACGTGCTGCGTTCGGCCGTCTCCGAGATCGAGCAGTACTGGCGGGTCAAGCTGGTCCCGCCCATCGAGGGCACCGTGCGCGGCCACGCCGTCGCCGACGTGGTCCACCTGCTCGCGGAGCTGGCCGAGAACGCCACGACGTACTCCTCGCCGCAGACCCGGGTGCTGCTGAGCGCGCAGCCCGTCACGGCCGGCCTGGCGATCGAGGTCGAGGACCGGGGCCTCGGCATCGCGGCGGCGGACCGGAGCGGGCTGAACGCGCTGCTGGCCTCCACGGCGCGGGCACCGCTCGACGAGCGGCTGTTGGACGGCCGGATCGGACTCTACGTCGTGTCCGTCCTGGCACGGCGCCACGGGCTGAGCGTGGAGCTCAAGGGCAACATCTACGGCGGCACGCAGGCGGTGCTCGTCCTGCCGCACGCGGTGCTGGGTGAGGCGTCGACCACCGGGCGGTCGACCGCCGGGCCGTCCGCCGACGCGCCGTCCGTCGGGCCGTCCGGCCACGCGCCCGCCGACGCCCTCCTCCCCGACCCGCCCGTCGGCCCCGCCCCGGCCCTGGCCCCGGCACGGCCCGCGGTGGAGCCGACGGCAGCGGACGGGCCGACGGACGGGCCGACGGACGGGCCGGCAGGTGAGGCCCCGTCCACCTCCCCCGCCGACTCCCCGCCCCCGCTGCCCAGGCGCCGCCGCCAGGAGCACCTGACGTCCGAGCTGCGGGACGCCCCGGTCACCGGCGACCCCGCGCCGGAGGACGTGGCGCACGACCCGGGGCTGCTGGCCGCGTTCCGCGACGGCTTCCGGCAGGCCGAGGAGGCCCCGAACCACGGCGCGCACGACGCGCGGCAGACGTGAGAAGACGTGAGGCAGACGTGAGTCCGCCCGGCGACAGAGGACACGCGAGCACGGCGGACGTCGACACCTCGGGGAGCCCCAGGCGGAAAGTGAAAACGAAGGAGCGACACACCCATGGCGCGTGAGCCCTCACCGGACCAGCACAAGGACCTGTCCTGGCTGCTCAGCGGCCTGACAGAGCGCGTCCCCCACACCCGCAGCGCGCTGCTGCTGTCCTCCGACGGCCTGGTCAGGGCCGTGCACGGCCTGGAACGGAACGACGCCGAGCACCTCGCCGCGCTGGCCAGCGGGTTCTACTCGCTGGCCCGCAGCGCGGGCAAGCGCTTCGACTCGGGGGGCGACGTCCGACAGATCGTCACCGAGCTCAGCACCTCGCTGCTGTTCGTCGCCGCCGCCGGGCACGGCACGTACCTGGCGGTGATCGCGGGACGGGAGGCGGACGCCTCGGTGCTGGCGTACGAGATGGCGATGCTGATCAAGAGCGTCCGGCCACACCTGGCGACGCCCGACCGGCAGCCCGACCGGCAGCCGCCAGGGTAGCGGGGACGGATGCGGGACCGGGGCGGCGAGCCGTGGCTCGACGAGGCGGCGGGGCAGCTCATCCGTCCGTACGCGGTGAGCGACGGACGGACCAGGCCCTCGACGCCGTTCGACCTGATGGACCTCGTCGTGGCCACCGGCCGGGCCGGGGACACCACGCTGGGGCTGAGTCACGCCCAGGTGCTCGACCTGTGCCGGCGGCCCGTCACCGTGGCGGAGATCGCCGCCCACACGCGGCTGCCGGCGGCGGTGGTCAAGGTGCTGCTGTCCGACCTGGTCGAGCTCGACGCCGTCACCACCCGCGCGTTCGTCCCGGCGCCACAGCAGCACGACATGATCGACATCGGACTACTGAAGGCGGTGCTGGATGGCCTCCGTAAACGACTCTGAGCCGCCGGTGCCCACGCTGCCGACGGCGCTCAAGATCGTGGTCGCGGGTGGCTTCGGCGTGGGCAAGACGACGTTCGTCGGCGCGGTCAGCGAGACGGAGCCGCTCAGCACCGAGGAGCTGCTCACGGAGGTCAGCGCCGCCACCGACCGCCTGGAGGGGGTGGAGGACAAGGCCACCACGACGGTCGCCCTGGACTTCGGCCGCATCACCCTCGACCAGGGGCACATCCTGTACCTCTTCGGGACGCCGGGCCAGGAACGTTTCTGGTTCCTGTGGGACGAGCTGTCGGTCGGGGCCCTCGGCGCGGTCGTCCTCGCCGACACCCGCCGGCTCGACCACTGCTTCGCCGCGGTGGACTTCTTCGAACGCCGGGGCATAGCCTTCCTGGTGGCGGTCAACGAGTTCGACGGGGCCCACCGTTACCGGCCGGACGACGTGCGCGACGCGCTCGACCTGGGCGCCGACGTCCCGGTCGTGGTGTGCGACGCGCGCGTGGCCGGCTCCGGCATCCTGGTCTTGGTGCGCCTGGTGGAACACCTCATCGAGAGTAGGAGATCCCATGACGACGCCGTCCAGCCCCGCTGAGGTCGGCGGCGCCACGGCCGCCGTACTCGCCCACGGCGACGAGGCCGGCATCGCCCTGCGCCACCTGGTGCTGCGTCCCCGGGACGCCGACGGGCCGGCGCGTGCCAGGCGGCTGGCGGAGCTGGGGATCGGCGGCCGCCGGCCCGTCCCCGCGTTCGACGCCGTCTCGCGGGACTTCGCGCTCCGGATGGAGGCGCCCCTGGCCGGCGTCAACCTCATCGACGACCGGGGGCAGTACTTCGCCGGTCTCCACGCCCCGCCGAGCGAGGAGCCCCCGGTCCCCGAGGACGGTGCCGCCCCGCCGCCGGCCGAGTCCGGAGCCGGGCGGGAGGACGGCGCCGACTCCGAGGAGCGGGCGCTGCCCTCGGAGATGGCCTTCTGCCCGCACGTGGTGGCGCGGCGCAGGGCGCTGGTGCTGGAGGACATCCACGACTTCGCGCGCTTCTCGGTGGACCCCGTCGTCGACCTGCTGAACGTCCGGTCCTACCTCGGCGCCCCGCTGATGGACCCCTCGGGCATCGCGCTCGGCACGATCTGGGTCGTCGACCACGAGCCGCGGCGCTGGGGGCGGGAGGGCCTGGCCGTCGTGAAGGAGCTGGCCGCGGAGCTGACCGAGCGCATCCAGAGCGGCGAGTTCCGCGACGACGGGCCGTCAGGGGCCTGAGCACCCGGGGGCAGCGCCGACCCACGGACCGTGACGGAGCGTGAGATCACCGACGTACGTGGGGCCTCGGCACGCCCGCCCGTTCCGACGACGCCGCCATCGCCGCAGGTGGCGCCGCGCGTCAGGCATCCGGGCACGCGCGTGGGGGACGAGCCGGGGGGCGAACGGCGTCACTCCTTGTCACAACGGACGGTTAGGCTCGACGAAGTCGGGTAACGAAACAGTAACGTCCGCCTCACGAGAGGGAGCCACCGCCGGAAGGAGACCATCATGTCCGCCGGGACAGCGATCATCCTGGGTGCCGTCGCAGCCGCCATCGCGGCGCTCGTCCTCCTCCCCACCGTGCTGAAGAGCAGTCGCGCGCTGCGCCGCCGCTTCGGTCCGGAGTTCACACGGGCCGTCAGGCGGCACGAGGGGGATGTCAGGGCCGCCCGCAGGGAGCTGAGCGAGCGGCTGTACCGGTACGGAGACCTGCCGCTGCGGGAGTTGGACCCGGCCGCGCGCCAGCGGTACGAGGTGGAGTGGTCCGAGATACACGCCCGGTGGCCGAGTGCCCCCGCCACGGCCGTTGTCCAGGCCGAGGGGCTGATGTTCCGCCTCGCGAGGGAGCGCGGCATCCCCCACGGCGACGTGGAGCAGACGAGCAACGCCCTGTCCGTGCGGCACGCCGAGCAGCTCGACGGCTTCCGCGAGCTGTGCGCGGCGGCGGACCGGGTGCGCGCGGGTGAGGGGAGGACGTCCGAGCTGCGTGGAGCCCTCGCCGGCGCCCAGGGCCTCTTCGAACAGCTGGTGACCGAGCGGCCCCACCGTCGGACCAGGCCCCGCCGTGTCGTTCCCCGTCGACGGCCCCCGGGCCGACGGCCGGCGCCCCGCCCTCCTCGGACGCGGCACTCCGCCCTCCGCCCGTAGCGCGCCCCCGGTTCGCCACCGCGAGCCGAAGCACCCGCCCGTCGGCTCCGCCACGTTCCGGGCACGAGGCCGAGAGCCGGGACCGAGAACCGACCGCCGAGAACCGACAGCCGAGAGAAGGTTCACGCCATGACCCGGCGACCGCCGAGCGAGCGTGGTCCCCACGCCGCGCGCAGGGGTCGACCCGCGACGGGAGCGCGTACGGCGGAGGTTGAGGCGGGCCCGGCCCCCGCCGCCGCCGGGAGGAGGTCCCGGGGGCGGCCGGCGGAACGCCCCCCGGCGCCGCCGGTGGTGCGCGTGCTCGCGATGCTGCTGGCGTTCGCCGCCATGGTGGCCTTCGCCGTGGTGCTCGCCCGCCTGACCCTGGAGACCTCCACCGCCTCCGAACCGCTGACCCACAACAACCTGCGGCCGGGCGCCTCCATCCGCGAGTACCTGGAGCAGCCGGCCTTCGTCGACACCGTCCGGCAGCTGGGTGGGAACATCCTCCTCGGTGTGCCGTTCGGGGTGCTGCTGCCGGTGCTGGCCCCGCGCGCCCGAGGGCTGCTGCGCGTGGTGGTGCTCACCGCCGTGGTGATGGTCGTGGTCGAGGTGGCGCAGGGGACGGTCATCACCGGCCGGGCCTTCGACATCGACGACGTCATCCTCAACGCCGGTGGCGCCCTCCTCGGGTCCCTCCTCCTGGGCCGCCGCCTCGGCCGTGCGGTCCACCCGCGCCGCCGCCACTTCTGGCACCGCCTCACCCGGCGCGGCCGGCGGGCTGCGTGACCCGCCCGGCGCGCCGGGAGGACCGGAAGGACCGGGAGGACCGGGAAACCCTGCTTCCCCTTGGTGAGCGACGTGGTGAGCGATCACGGACGGAATTCGACGTGCGCCCCTCCGCGCCGGATATCGACACCTGCACCAGAAACAGATTTCGGGACGATGACCGAGACCGTGATCGGAATTCGACGGTCAGACGGTCGGCGGAATTCCCCGTCCTCCACGCGGCACCCTTCGCCGTGTGCCCGCGGAAACGCACGGCGGCCCGGCGCGGGCGCGGGGACGGGCGCTCGGCACCCGTACGAGGCCCGCACCAGCACCTCAGGCCCGCTTCACCAGGCGGGCCACGGCGTGCCCGACCGCCAGGTAGACCACGGCGGCGATCCCGTAGTTGAGCAGGACCCGCCACCAGTCGGGCTCAACGACGAACATGTCGCGCGACCAGCCCGCGAGCCAGTCGGCCGCGTCGTGGACGAGGTCGACGAAGCCGTTCGCGCGATTGGCTTCGAGAACGTACAGCATGATCCAGAGTCCGATGATGCCTGCGACGATGTCGGCCACGACGGCTGTCGCCGCCGCCGCACTCAGTCTCGGAATTCTTGACATGGACATCGTCTTACCGGGAACGAAAGGGATAAACGCCTCCTCCCACCCCCTCCGCTTCCCCCGAGCCGGGGCATGGCGGGGAGTTCTGAAGGACGTTGTCCGCGCTGGAGGTGCCGGAAGCGGACGGCCTGACGCCGTCGATCAGCACGCGGTCGGCACCGTCCGGGCGCAGGGGCCGAGCGCGACGGCCGCCCGGCGTGGGGTGGGGAGCGTCGGGGACCCGTCACGGCGCCGTCGCGCGCCGACGCCTCACGACGACCACCGCTGCCGGCAGCGCCACGCCGAGGAGCACCAGGACGCCGACACCGACGGCCCACCCGCCGCCACCCCCGTCGCCCCCACCGTCCTCGCTGCCCTCACCGCCGGCACCGTTGGCACCGCCGGCACCCGTCTCCCACGCCTCCGCCACCGCGCAGGCGGAGCCGCCCTCCCCCGCCGCCTCGACCACCGCCGTGTCGTTGCCGCTCCTCGGGTCCCTGACGCGCTCGCTGTCGCTCCCCACGGGACCGTTCCAGGCCGAGACGGACACGCAACCGGGCGCGCCGCCCGCACGCGTGACGCGCAGCGTGAACGCGTAGCGGACCTCCTGGCCGACGTCGGCGTGCTGGCGGCAGACGTAGCTGCGACCCTCGTCCTCCGTCTGACAGACCTGGTCGAGCATCTCCGCCTCCGCCTCCGGGTCGTACGGCGCCTCCGTCACCTCGGTGCCGGCCGGTACGACGAACACCGTCCGAATCTCGCCCGTCTCGGCGGGCCCGTTGTTGCGGAAGCCGACGCGGACCCGGTGGCTGCTGCCGACCTCCCCGCCCCGGAACGACGCGCCGATCGCCTCGACGTCGGCCGCGTTGCGCACCGGCACCTCGGCCTCGGCCGGCTCGCGGTCCGGCGTGAACGTCGTCCCCGCGCCGCCCTCGGGGTCCGGCGCGAGGGCGAGCGGTTCGGCGTCGCCCGGGGTGAGCGCGGGGTCGGGGTCGTCGACACAGCACGGGCTCCCGGGGTGGCGCCCGTGGGTGTGGAAGGCCCAGGCCCCGTAGGAGAGACGTTCGTCCAGCGCGTCGTCGCTCGACCTCACCCGCGGGGTCGGCGTCACCCGCAGCGTCTCGCCGGGCGCGATGACGGCGTCGGGGAGGAGGCACTGGACGATGCTGGCGTCGCGCGAGTAACGGCAGTTGGAGTGTCGGGTCGTCGCGGACAGGTCGCCGTCGCCGTCCATGACGAGGACGACGCCACGGGCGGGGACGTCCCCGGTGTTGCGGACGGTCACGGGCACGTCGAGGGCGTCGCCGGCGCGGCTCCCTGCGAGCGTCGCGCCCTCGTTCACCCGCAGCTCCGGCCGCCCGGCGATCACGGTGACACTGCCGCGGACGGCGGGCAGGCCCTCGGGCCTGAGGACGTAGCGCAGCGTGCCCCGGTCGCCGGCCTCCGCGCCCGCCGCCGGGCTGAGCAGGAACTCCTGGCTGTTCAACGCGACGTCGTCGGACTGGAGGGGCAGTTCGCAGCCGAACGACGGCATCCGGGGACGGCAGCCGTCCGCCCCCCGCTCGACGACGGCGACACCCTCGATCCCCGAGGCGTCGACGCTGAGCTCGGCGGGGCGTTGGGGCCCGTCGTACGCGAAGTCCAGGACCAGCCACTCGGGGGTGCTGGCGTACGGCTCCTGCGCACGCAGCGGGACGTGGGCGTACGCCTGGGTCTCGTCGCGCACCTCGCCGTCCGCCGCCCTGGCGTGCCCCGCGCCCGCGACCACCGCCGTCGCGGCGGCCATCGCGACGGCCAGGACGGTGACCAGGACGGAGACCAGGACGGAGACCAGGGCGGAGGCGAACGCGTTCCGGACGACTGCCAGCGCGCCCCGGCGCCCGTGTGAACCTGACATCGCCGCAGTATGTCCCACGGCCAACGCCCCCGTCCCCCTGCCGTCATGGTGCGGTTCCGCGACCCCCCGCGTCCCGCGCGTTCCCCTTCCACGCTCCCCGGAGGCCCGCGGGGCCCGTCAGTGCGGGGGCGGAGGAACGGCGACGCCGTAGCTCAGGTCATGGGCCGTCAGGGAGGAGGGGGTCAGCCGCAGCCACACCGTGCCGCGTTCCGCCGGGTCGTCGCGCAGATAGCGCACGAACCGGGAGTCCCAGCGCGACTCGTCCGCCCCCAGGTACCGCACGAGCTTGCGCCGGCCCCGCGGCACGTCGAACGGCACCAGCTCGGCACGCCCGCGAGCGATGACCTGCCGCACCAGACCCGTCGCGACGTCACACACGTCCACGACGAGCGCCACCCGCGCGTCCGCCTCGACCCGGTGGTACAGCCTGGTCCACGGCCCGGTCAGGACCCAGAACGCCCCGTCCTCCCAGAGGAACCACACCGGCCGCACCGTCGGCCCGTCCGTCGCGACGCGCGCGGTGAGCGGCTGGGCGAGAAAGGCGTCGACGTCGAAGGGAGGAGGAGGGGACACGCCCCTCATCCTTCTACGCCCGCCCGGCGCGGACCAGCGACCTTCGACCTGGGCCTGGGCCTGGGCCTGGGACGTGGCCGGTCTCCACGCCACCGGCCACGCGTAGCCGGCGGCCACGGGGGCACCCGGGAGGCATGGTGTCCGAGTCGCCCGAGGAGGACCCGCGCCTGCCCGTGCTGCGCGCCCAGTGGACCACGCTCACGTTCGTCCACTGGCCGTTCGGGATCGACGAGGTGCGACGCACCCTTCCGGAAGGGCTCGCGGTCGACGCGTTCGAGGGGCGGGCGTGGGTGAGCCTGACGCCGTTCGTCATGGCACACGTCCGGCCACTCGGCCTGCCGCCCGGCCTGCCCGGCCTGCTCACGTTCGCCGAGACGAACCTGCGCACCTACGTCAGGGGGCCCGGTGGACGTGACGGCCTGTGGTTCCTGGACATCGAGGCGGGCAGCCCGACGACGCTGGCGGCGCGCGCCACCGTGGGAGCCCCGTACCACTGGGCCGACCTGGCCGTCACCCTCCACGACGCCGGCGATGCCGGCCGCACGGTGCGCTACAGCGGCGCCCGACGCGGCCGCGGCGGGCCGTCGTACGCCCTCACCGTCCGGCCGGGCGAGCGACTGCGGCCCTCGGAGCGCGACGTCTGGCTGACGGGGAGGTGGCGCGCCTACACCCGCCACCTCGGCGTCCTCTGGGAGGTCCCGGTGTGCCACGAGCCGTGGCCGTTGCGCACCGCGACGCTCGACGGCATCGACGAGACGCTCCTGGAGGCGGTCGGGCTGCCGGCACCCGCCGCGGACCCGGTGGTCCACTACGCGGAGGCCGTTCGCGAGGTACGCATCGGCCCGCCACGCCCTCACCGTCCCCGTTGAAGCCCCGCCGTCCCGTCGTCGCCGTCGTCACACGTTTGGCGTCACGCGTTTGTCGTCACGCGTTCTCGCGCAGCCGAGCCTCGACGTGCCCGTCGGCGATCCGGGCGTCGAACGCCGGCTGGGGCGAGGTCGCCGGGCCCTGCACGTTCCACCCGTCCGTCAGCCGGAACGTGCTGCCGTGCCAGGGACAGCGCACGCAACCGTCGGCGAGTTCGCCCTCCGAGAGCGGCCCCGCCATGTGGCTGCACCGGTCCGCCAGCACGTGGACGGCGTCCCCGTCCTCCCTGACGACCATGACCGGCACGTCGTCCATCCGCCGCCGCACCGCCCGCTCGGGCGGGAAGTCGTCCACGTTCCCGAGGACGTGCCAGCCCGGCGTCACCACGTGGGGGACGTGCTCGGCGTGGTTGGCCCCCGACGCCTGCCGGTAGGCGAGATGGCCGCCGAGCGCTCCGCCCACGGCGACGGCCGACAGCCCGGCCGTCGACAGGGCCTTCCCCACTCCCTGCCGCCCACGGCCGCGGGCGACGAAGGAGCCGGCGAAGAGCGACACCGCCGCGAGGTTCGACACGGCGTGGACCAGTCCGACGCGCCGCTGCTCCCGGTGCAGCTCGGCCCAGTCCGTCCAGCCCGCCACGGCGGCGGGCACGGCGGTCGCGACGCCCAGCCCGATCAGCTCCCGCTGCCCACGCGGCTGCCCGGGCAACAGGTCCAGCACCGCCGCCGACAGCCAGGTGCCCACCGGCACCTGCACCATCAGGGGGTGCGCGGGGTGCCCGATCCACCGACCGTGCAGCACATCCCGGGCGGGGCCGAGCGGCGCCGCCCGCACGGCGGCCCGAAGGGCGCCGATCAGCCGGTCGGCACCCGACCACCCCTCCAGGCGGTCGACCGCCGACACCACACGTTCGGGCCCTCCCCGCACGGCCCGGGCCCCCCTGCGCGTCCGCTGCGAAACACTCATGCCGCGCGAGTAGCCCACCACACCCCCACCGAAACGCGGCCCCGACCGCACGGCCACGCGACCGCCACCTGGGACACACGCCGCGTGTGGGGTGGTCGTACCTCCGCGTCGTGGAGAGTGAGGAAACCCCCGAGGCCCCGCCGCCGGCCGGCGCACGGAACCGGACGCAGATGCCAGAACACCCCGGAGCATGATCGCTCCGGGGTGTTCTCCGTTGTGCCCCAGGCAGGATTCGAACCTGCGACACCCGCTTTAGGAGAGCGGTGCTCTATCCCCTGAGCTACTGAGGCTTCGCGCACAGCATAGCGGGCCGAGCGGGACTGGATCAGCGGGCGGGAGGGACGGGGAGGCGAGGGGGTGCTCCCGTCATGGAACGGGCCGGGTCGGGAGGGAGGCTCGCGCCGCGATGAGTTCCGGTGGGGTCGCGGGTCTGTACCGGTGACCACCACGCGGGCGCCGCGACGGCGCCCGGTACGAGGACACCTCGGAGGACACCATGACCACCACACCGGACGAGCCGGCCACCGCGTCGACCGGTCGCCCGCCCGTCGTCGACCTGGCCACCTGGCAGGCCGCCCGTGACGAGCTCCTGGTCCGCGAGAAGGCCCACACCCGCGAGGGCGACGCCATCGCCGCGGCGCGCCGCCGGCTGCCGATGGTGGAGTTCGACGGGACGGTGGAGGTCGTCGGTCCCGACGGCCCGGTGCCGTTCCTGGAGCTGTTCCAGGGCCGCGACGAGCTCGTCGTCTACAAGCACATGTGGTACGACGGCGCCCCGCCCCAGGGGCAGTGCGAGGGCTGCACCACCACGGCCTGGCACCTGAGGGACGCCGTCTATCTCAACGCGCGCGGCGTCTCGTTCGCCGTCGTGACCACCGGCCGGTGGGAGGAGGTGGCGCCGTACGTCGCGTTCATGGGCTACACCCAGCCCTGGTACTCCGTGCGCGACGTGGAGGGGCCGGTCGGCGGCGACATGGGGTACCTCACCTCCTACCTGCGCGACGGCGACCGCGTGTTCCTCACCTACTCCACGACGGGCCGGGGCAACGAGCCGGCCAACGGGACCTTCGCCCTGCTCGACATGACGCCCTACGGCCGCGGCGAGGCGTGGGAGGACAAGCCCGAGGGCTGGCCCGAAGGGAACGAGCCCTGCTGGTACTGGCGCTCGGACGCGGACGGGAACGCCACGTGGGGGCCGACCAGTCGGCCCGTGCCGCAGTGGACCCGCCCCGGCGCGACGCCCGTGGAGACCCTCGGCCGGCACGGCCACTGCCACTGACGCGCCGCCGTGGACGCGACGCGCGGGCCCTCGGTCAGGCGGGCCCTCGATCGCGCGACGACGCGGCCCTTCCGGCGATCCGCGAGGCCACGACCTGGGCCGCCGGCCCAGGTCGTGGGCGTGCCCTCACGCCGCCGCGAGGCGGCGGGTGGCGAGTTCGGCGTAGAGGGCGGCGCCGTCCGGCAGGACGGACTCGTCGAAGGCCGCGAGGGGTGAGTGGTTGCTCGGGGCCGTCTCCGGGTCGCGGTCGGGGAGGGTGGCGCCGAGGAAGAGCATCGCGCCCGGCACCTCGTCGATGACGCGGGAGAAGTCCTCCGCGCCGAGGATCGGGTTCTCCATCGGAACGTACCGCTCCTCGCCGAAGGTCTCGCGCACCGCGTCGGCGGCGAAGGCCGCCTCGCCCACGTCGTTGACCGTCACCGGGTACTGCTCGGTGAAACGGGCCTCGACCGTCAGGCCGTGCGCCGCCGCGACGCCCTCGCAGACCGCGACGAGGCCCTCGCGCAGCCGGGCGAGGTTCGCGGTCGAGAAGCTGCGAACGGTGGCGGCGAAGCGCGCGGTGTCGGGAATGATGTTGGTCGCCGTCCCGGCGTGGAAGCGGCCGACCGTGAGAACGACCGGGTCGAAGACGTCGAAGCTGCGGGTGATCCAGGTTTGGAGCGCGGTGACCATCTCGCAGGCGGCCGGGATCGGGTCGCGGGACTTGTGCGGCTGCGAACCGTGGCCGCCGGCCCCGCGCACCGTGACGTCCAGGACGCTGGAGGCCGCCAACTGCGGCCCGCCGCGCGCCGCGAGGACGCCCGCGTGGTACATGCCGGAGGTGACGTGCAGCGCGTACGCGGCCACCGGGCGGCGGTCGGGCCCGGCCGCGTCGAGCACACCCTCGGCGAGCATGTGGCCCGCGCCGTCGTACCCCTCCTCCCCCGGCTGGAACATGAAGATCACGTCGCCGGCGAGCCGTTCGCGGTGGGCGGCCAGCAGGCGGGCGGCGCCGACCAGCATCGTGGTGTGCAGGTCGTGGCCGCAGGCGTGCATGCGTTCGGTGCCGGCGGGGGCGGCGAACGGCAGGCCGGTGCGTTCGGTCAGCGGCAACGCGTCCATGTCGCCGCGCAGCAGCACGCACCGCGCCCCACGCCCTTCGCCTCCTTCGCCCCCTTCCCCCGAGCCCGAGCCGGAGCCGGAGCCCGACGCGCCGCCGCGCAGCACCGCCGTGACGGAGCTGAGGCCACGGCCGGTGGTGATCTCCAACGGCAGCCCGTCGAGGGCGGCGAGCACCGTCTCCTGGGTGCGGGGGAGGTCGAGGCCGACCTCGGGGACCGCGTGCAGGGCGCGGCGCAGCCGTATCAGCTCGTCGGTCTGGGAGGCGGCGTCGTCACGCAGGCTGGTGGGGCTGAAGGTCATGGTCCTGGTGCTCCCTCGTCAGGCTGGTCGCGCGTCGGGTTGGTCGCGCGGGTCGCGCTCGTCGGGCCGTGGGGGCCGGTCGGGCCCGTTCGCCCGGCGTCGTCGGTCGGGCCGGTCACGTCGGTCGGGCCGGTCACGTCGGTCGCGCCGGTCACGCCGGTCGCGCCCGTCGGGTCGGTCACGGATGGCGGGTGTCAGGATCGTAGCGTTACCGGCCGGTTCGGTGGAGGCTCTGCCGGCGCTGTCGCTGACCCGGATCAACAGCGCGACCAGCAGGAAGTTCGCCACCGTCGAGGAGCCGCCCTGGGCGAGGAACGGCAGCGCCTTCCCGGTGAGGGGGATGAGTCCGGTGACGCCACCGGCCACGACGAAGACCTGGAGCGCGAGGACCACCGACAGCCCGGCCGCCAGCAGCTTGCCGAAGGGGTCGGTCGTGCGGAGGGCGGCGGACAGGCCGCGCTGCATCAGCAGCACGTAGAGCATCAGCACGAGGGTCACGCCGGCCAGGCCGAGTTCCTCGCCGACGGTGGCGAGGATGAAGTCGCTGCGCCCGGCGAAGCCGACGAGGTACGAGTGGCCCTCGCCGAGGCCCGTGCCGGTCAGCCCGCCGGAGCCGAAGCTGAAGAGGGCCTGCGCCGACTGGTCGGAGACCAGGCCGTCGGGGCGCTGCTCGGGCGGCAGGTAGATCGCCATGGGGTCCAGCCAGGCCTGGACCCGGCCCTTGACGTGCGGCTGCGTGGCGGCGACGACGGCGGCGCCGAGGGCGAACATCAGCACGCCGAGCAGCGCCCAGCTGGTGCGGTGGGTCGCGATGAAGAGCATCCCGACGAAGACGCCGAAGAAGATCAGCGAGGTGCCGAGGTCGCGTTCGTAGAAGAGGACGACGAGGCTGACCGCCCACACCAGCAGCACCGGTCCCGCGTTCCGCCCGCGGGGCAGGGCCAGGCCGAGGAAGCGGCGGCCGGAGAGGGCGAGGGCGTCGCGGTTGGCCATGAGGTAGCTCGCGAAGAACACGACGATCATGACCTTGACGAACTCGCCCGGCTGCACCGACATCCCACCCACGGTGATCCAGCGCTTCGCGCCGTACTGGTCGGCGCCGAAGAGGGCGGGCGCCATCAGCAGGAGCATCGCGACGGCCATGCCGAGGTAGGTGTAGCGCTGGAGCACGCGGTGGTGGCGCAGCGCCAGGAGGGTGGTGACGAGCAGCACGACGCCGATGACGGTCCACATGACCTGGTCGGGGGCGACGGGCTCGGAGCCGTAGTGCAGGGCGTAGTCGTGGTCGAGCCGGTCCATGAGCACGAGGCCGAGCCCGGTGAGCAGCACGGTGACGGGCAGGATCAACGGGTCGGCGTGGCGGGCGACGCGGCGGACCACGAGGTGCGCGGCGAGGGCGAGGGCGGACAGGCCGCCGGCGTACGCGGGCAGGCCGCTGGGGACGCGTTCCTCCCGGGCGAGGCCGACCGAGGCGTGACCGAAGGTGACGATCAGCAGGGCGAGAACGATCAGGGCCAGCTCGGTGTTGCGGCGGCGTGAGATCCAGGCGCGCACGTCGGTGGGGAGTCGGCCGCCGGCCGCGCTGAGCACGCTGCGGGCCTCCCGGCCGTCCCGGCCGAATCTTCCGTCCCGGCCGCCGTGACCGTCCCGGCCGAGTCTGCCGCTCGGGCCGCCCCCGTCGCCTCCGAGGCCTCTCGGCCCAGCACCCCTGGCCATCGTGTCCCCGCGCCCCTGTCCCTCGCCCGCCCTCCCGCCGGACGGCAACCTACCAAGAGGGTGGGGGCGCACGGCAGGTCGCGGGCGCGGGCCAGAGCGTGGGGAGGACGCGGGAGTACGCGAGGGTGTGGCGGGCGTTCGCAGGGGAGGGCTGCGTACCCGCGAGTCGGGTGGGTACCCGGATCGCGACCCGTTGTACGACGAAGCCGAGCGCGCGAGGCGCAACTATCGGCGCCTGTCGTTCGTCTTCACGGATGTGGGGAGGGAGGACCCGGGCATGTGCGAGCGGGCAGGATACCGCACCGCCAGAAAAAGATGCGCTGCTTGGGAATTCTGTCCCGATTCCCATCGTTAGATCGTTACGGACTCGGGAGGCGAGGGAGCATCCCGATCCAGGGTCCTGAAGTTCGATCATTCGCAAGGGAGCACGTATGGCAACCCGTGCCGTCGCCCGGCGTCCCGACATGGACGACCGTGTCGGAGTGACGGGCAGTGTTCGTTCCACCACAGGCAGCAGCGCGGAGCGGGACGCCACCGAGCGTGACCTCGTCGGGATGTACCTCGACGAGATAGCCCGCACCCCGTTGCTCGACGCGGAGGAGGAGGTGCGGCTGTCTCTGGCGATCGAGGCGGGGTTGTACGCGGAGCGGATTCTCGCGGGCGAGGAGCAGCCGGCGGAGGGCAGCGCCGGGGCCTCGGCCACGCGCGAGGAGCTTGAGACGCTGGTGGCCGCGGGAGAGCGAGCCAAGGACGTCTTCATCCGCTCGAACCTGCGCCTGGTCGTCGCGGTGGCTCGCCGGTATCCGCGCAGCGGTCTGCCCCTGCTGGACCTGATCCAGGAGGGGAACGCCGGCCTGGTCCGCGCCGTCGAGAAGTTCGACTACTCCAAGGGGTTCAAGTTCTCCACGTACGCGACGTGGTGGATCCGGCAGGCCATCACGCGGTCGATCGCCGACCAGTCGCGCACGATCCGCCTGCCCGTCCACCTCGTGGAGGAGCTGGGCCGGATACGACGCGTGCAGCGCGAGTTCAACCGCGAGCACGGCCGTGAGCCGGAGCCGAGGGAGATCGCCGACGAGCTGGGTTCCTCGCCCGAGCGGATCCAGGACGTGCTGGACTGGGCGCGTGACCCCGTCAGCCTGAACATGTCGGTGGACGACGAGGGCGAGACGCAGTTCGGGGACCTGCTGGAGGACACCTCGGCGGCCACGCCGGAGCAGTCGGTGCTGGTGATGATGCGGCGCGAGGGCCTTGAGGACCTCATCAGCCGCCTGGACCACCGCACCGCGTCCATCATCCGCGCGCGGTACGGCATCGAGGACGGCCGCGAGCGGACGCTGACCGAGGTCGGCAAGCAGCACGGCCTGACCCGGGAGCGGATCCGGCAGATCGAGAAGCACGCACTGCTGGAGCTGAAGCGGATGGCCAGCGACTCCGGCTTCGACGCCGCGGCGTAACGCCGCCGCGGGGGGAAGGCCGAAGGCGCGGGGGGCCGGGGCACGCGGGCGGAGCGCCCGCCTGGTGGCCCCGGTCGTAGCCCCTCGTGGCTTCGTCGGCCACCGCGTCGGCTACTTCGCGTCGGCCACCGCGTGGGCCACCCCCATCACCTCGTCGCAGCGCTCCGCTGCTGACCACACATGGCGAACGGCCGGGCCGAGCCCGGCCGTTCGCCATGTCAGGGGCTGCCATCTGTCAGTCTGTGACACACGACACACCCCGCCGCGAAATATGTGGGGACGGCGTCCCCGTTTAACGGTTCGGACGGTCGCGGCCCACCGAACGCCGGCACGGACCCCGGTCGTCCACCGCACCGACTGACGACCCCTCAGGGAGACCGCCGTGACCGTCGCCGCGAGCCCGGCCATCGCCGCACCGGCACCGACGCCGAGGCTGCGCGCGGACGCCGTCCGCAACCGGGAGCGCATCCTCGCCGCCGCGCGGGACGCGTTCGTGGAGCACGGCGCGGAGGTCGCCCTGGACGAAATCGCTCGACGCGCCGGGGTCGGCAATGCCACCCTGTACCGGCACTTCCCGGACCGCAGCTCGCTGCTGTTCCACGTGCTGCTCTATGTCAACCGGCGGATCATGGAGCGAACCGAAACCCTGCTGGAGGAAGACCGTGATCCTTTCGAGGCCCTCAGTGAAGCACTGCTGAGCAGTTCGGAGGAGCGCGTCGGCGCGCTCTGCATGCTGATCCTCGACTCCGGCATCGACACCGAGCACCCCGAGCTCGTGGCGGCCCGCGAGCGGGCGTTCGAGCTCACGGGACGGCTCGTGGAACGGGCACGGCGATCGGGCCAGCTGCGCGGGGACATCGGCACCGCCGACCTCCTCGTCGCGGTCTCCCGGCTGACGCGCCCGCTGCCCGGCGACGGGAGCGCGTGCCCGACGACGATGGCCCGGCGCCACCTCCAGGTCTTCCTCGACGGCCTGCGGGCACCGGCCCGGTCCGAACTGCCCGGCTCGGCGCTGGAGATGGCCGAGCTCAGAGCCGACCTACGCCAGCCCAGGCCGGAGCCCGGGCCCGAGGCACAGGCCGGCCCGGACTCCCGGCACCCGGCCAGGCCACGGCCCGGGGGCCCGTCCCCGCGCCGGGGGCAGGCCGAGCACCGCGCCCAGGCCGAGCACCGCGCCCAGGCCGAGACGCGTACGAGACATCCGGAAAGGCCCCGGCCTCAAGGGAGAGGCACCACGGCCTGACGTCGAAGCCCGACGGCGCTCGCGCGGGCGGCACGCGCCGCCCCCTGTGCCGGCGCCGCCACCCGACCGCGAGCCACCGACACCGGACCCCGGCCTCCGCTGATCCGCGAAGCCGCCGATCCACGACCGGGATCCGAGACCGAAACCACCCGATCCGACACCCGATCCGGAACCGGCGGGGCACCCTGCGCTGATTTTTCGGCGCCCCGCCGGTCTACCGGAGACCAACGCGTCACCCCTGACCCGTTCGATCCCTCGCAACGTAAGGTAGCCAACTTCATGCCACCTCAATCCGACTCGAGCCAGACTCGCGCCGGGGCTGATCCCCGGCGGTGGCAGGCCCTGATCTTCATCGCCCTGGCGCAGCTGATGGTCGTGCTCGACGGCACGATCGTGAACATCGCGCTTCCCTCGGCCCAGCTCGACCTCGGAATATCCGACGGCAACCGGCAGTGGGTCATCACGGCCTACGCCCTCGCCTTCGGTGGTCTGCTGCTCTTCGGCGGCCGGGTGGCCGACCTGTGGGGCCGCCGCCGGGCCTTCGTCATCGGCCTGATCGGTTTCGCCGCGGCCTCCGCGCTCGGTGGTGCCGCCCAGGGTGAACTGATGCTCTTCGCGGCCCGCGCCCTCCAGGGCGTGTTCGGCGCGCTGCTCGCCCCGGCGGCGCTCTCGCTCCTCTCGATCCTCTTCACGGACGCCAAGGAGCGCGCCAAGGCGTTCGGCGTCTTCGGTGCCATCGCGGGTGCCGGCGCGGCCGTGGGTCTGCTGCTGGGTGGCGCGCTCACCGAGTACCTGGACTGGCGCTGGACGTTCTACGTCAACATCCCGTTCGCGGCCGTCGCCGCCATCGGCGCCATCGCGGTGATCCGCGAGCCCGTGGAGTCCCGCAACCGCTCGACCCTCGACGTGCCGGGCGTCATCCTCGGCTCGCTGGGCCTGGTCGCGCTGGTCTACGGCTTCGCACGCGCCGAGCACGAGGAGTGGACCGAGTCCGTCACGGTCGCGATGTTCGTCCTCTCGGCGGTGCTGCTGGCGGCCTTCGTGATCGTCGAGTCGCGGGTGAAGTCGCCGCTGCTGCCGCTGCGCGTCATCACCGACCGCAACCGGGGCGGGGCGTACCTCTCGCTGGGCCTCGCGGTCATCGCGATGTTCGGCCTCTTCCTCTTCCTCACCTTCTACCTCCAGGTCGTGCGCGGATACTCGCCGATCAAGACCGGCTTCGCCTTCATGCCGATGGTGATCGCCATGGTCATCGGCTCCACCCAGATCGGCGCCAAGCTGGTGACGCGGGTGCCCCCGCGGTACCTGATGGCGCCCGGCCTGGCCGTCGGCGCGCTCGGCATGCTGCTGCTGACCCAGCTCAGCCTGGACACCTCCTACTGGGGCGTGGTCGTTCCCGCGCAGGTGCTGCTCGGCCTCGGCCTGGGCACGGCGTTCATGCCCGGCATGAGCCTGGCCATCGACCGGGTCAAGCCCACGGACGCGGGCGTCGCCTCGGCGATGGTCAACGTCTCGCAGCAGGTGGGTGGCGCGATCGGCACGGCGCTGCTGAACACGATCGCGGCCAGCGCGACCGCCTCGTACCTCACGGCGCACGCGTCGGACGCCACCGGCGAGGGCGGCCAGACGGTGCTCCAGTACGAGGCGATGGTGCACGGCTACAACGAGGCGATCTGGTGGGGCTTCGCCATCGTGATGGCCGCCGCCGTGATCGCGTTCGTGCTGCTCAGCGGCCGGCGTAGCGAGAGCGACGCGGCAGCGGCGGGCGGCGAGGGCACGGACGGCGAGCTCGGCAAGTCGGCCGACGCCGTGCCGGTCATGGTGCACTGAGCGCCCGCTCGCCCGGCACCTCCCGCGGCAGGACCCCCACGGCATCCACGCCGTGGGGGCCCTGCCGTTGCTGTCGGGGCGCGGCTCGCGGCTCGCGGCTCGCGGCTCGCGGCTGCCGGACGGTGGGTGGGTGGTGAGCCGGCACCGGTCGGGCGGCGCCGGTCGCGCGGCGCCGGTCAGCCGTACACGTCCCGGTAGGAGGGGAGGACCCCGCCGGGGGTGTCGACCGTCTCCGCGGCGAGGACGGCCCTGACCACCGCGCGGGTCACGACCTCGGCCGCCGCCGCCAGCAGCTCGTTGAAGAACGCCACCGCCTCGACGGGCGGCAGGGACGCCGGGCCGGTGCCCGTACCGGCAGCGGTGCCCGTGCCGGTGGAGAGGGCGAAGACCGTGTCGCCGTCGGTCATCAGGTGCACGGGACGCACCGCGCGCGCCAGCCCGTCGTGGCCGGTGCCCGCCATGCGCTGCGCCTGCGGCCGCGTGAGCACCGCGTCGGTGGCCACCACCGCCAGGGTGGTGTTCAACGGGGCGCGCGTCGCGCCCGCGGCACGGGCGTGCGTCTCCCGCCGGGCGGCCTCAAGGCGCCGGCCCGCCTCGGCCAGCGCGCCCGCCGCCGGGCGGGTCGCGGGGTCGCCGTGGAGCGCTCCGGTGGCCGGGTCGACGGGCGAGCCGGCCGCGTTGACGACCGTCAGGGCCGCGACCGTGACGCCCGAGGGCAGGACGGCACTGGCCGTGCCGACGCCGCCCTTCAGCCCGCCCGCCTTCGCGCCCGTGCCCGCGCCGACGTTGCCCTCGGCGACCGGCGCGCCGGGCCCGGAGCGGGCCGCTTCCGCCACGGCCGCCCGACCCATGGCCGCGTCCGGCCTGGCCCGCCAGTCCCCGCCCCGGCCGAGGTCGAAGAGGACGGCGGCCGGGACGATCGGCACCACCCGGGACGGGTCGGGGCCGATCAGGAAACCGCGGCCCTGTTCCTCCAGCCAGGCGACGACGCCGCCCGCCGCGTCCAGACCGAACGCGCTGCCGCCCGTCAGCAGCACCGCGTCGACGCGCTCCACCAGGTTCCGCGGGTCGAGCACGTCCGTCTCCCGCGTGCCGGGGCCGCCGCCGCGCACGTCCACGGCGGCGACGGCGCCGCCGTCCGGGGCGAGGACCACGGTGCACCCGGTCAGCCAGCCGTCGCCGACCCGCTGCGCGTGGCCCACCCGCAGCCCCGCCACGTCCGTCAGCGCGTCGGCGGGGCCTGTCGCGGGGCGGACGGGGCCGTTACTCTCCTCACGCATGGGCTCATGCGTACCACGCGCGTGGCCCGGGAAGACCCATCAGGGGCGCGGTGACCGCGTGACCGCGTGACCGCGCGGCCCGGGACCGGGCCCGTGAACGGATCGCCCGCCCCCGGCCGGCGCGAGTGCCGGCGCGCGGACGCCGTCCCCGCCGAACCGTCCTCACATCCGTCCTCGACAGGCCATCCAGCGGACGTTTATCCGACGTCCATCGGGGACAGCGATGCTGCCCGGCATGTCACCGGATGACCTTGACCAGGGGGACGGGTACGCCGAGGAGCGCCGGCACACCGGCCCCGCCGACGTGCTCAATCATCGGCAGCTCCAGCGCCAGGGGGAGCAGGCGGCCGAGGCGCTGAGCCGGCTCGGCGTGCGCGACGGCGACTCGGTGGCCGTCGCGTTGCCGATGTGCCTGGAGTCCGTGGTCGTCACCCTGGCCTGCATCCGCCTCGGGGCGCTGCGGATCACCCTGCCCGTCGGCGACCACCTGGGGTTCGTCCGCAACAGGATCCGCTCCAGCGGCGCGCGGGTGGTGGTCACCGCCGACGCCTCCCGGACGCCGATGGGGCTGTGGGACGTCAAGGCCGGGATCGACCGGGCGCTGTGGGGCTGTCCCGAGGTGCACACCGTGATCGTGGTGCCGCAGGTGCCGCGTCCCGTGCCGTGGGAGCCGGGGCGCGACCTGTGGTGGCACGAGGCGCTGGCGTTCGGCGGCCCCGGGCCGGACGGGGTGCTCGGCGTCGGACCGTACGCTGGGGGCATGACCACCCCGCCTCCGGAGCGTTCGCTGCCGGACCCGTTGGCCGCGTTCGACTTCGACGACCCGCTGGACCGGCCCGCCGCGGACGACACCGACCGGGGCTGGGGTGACCGGCCCGAGGAGGGCACCGGCGGGGCGCGCGACCTCGCCCGCTTCCTGGAGGAGCGCCCACCGCACCACCTGTGACGGTCCCCGGCGCCCCGGCCGGAGCCGGGATTCCGGCGCGTCCGGTGGGTCCGGGGGGCCACGGGGCGGTGCGCCGGGTGCGCCCGGTGCACCCGGCACGACCCGTACGTCCGTGAGGCGGTCGGACCGCGGGGTGGGTGGCTGAGCCGGGCGAGGGGCCAGCTCAGGCGCCCACCCCCATTCGGCTCGACAGGACTCGGCTGCGGGACGGGCTGAGGGACCGACCGGTCTGCCGCCCGGTTCAGGAGGAGCGGTTCACGTCCTCGCCGTCGCGCTGCGCGGCCAGCCGCGCGGTGACGATCTCGGCGGGACCGTCCGCGCCGTCCGTGCCCTCCACACCCGCCGCCCGCTGGGCGCGCAGCGCGTCGCGGATCTCGATCAGCACCTCCAGCTCCGTCGGGCCGCCCTCCGGCTCCTCGTCCTTCGACCGGCGACGCTCCAGGTACCGGGTGAGCGGGAGGATCATCAGGAAGTAGACGACGGACGCGGTGATCAGGAAGGTCAGGGTGGCGCTGATCACCAGACCCCAGCGGATCGGGATGCCGGAGAGCACCTCGCCCGCCTCGTTGACCTCGCACGGGCCCCGCAGGCAGGACTGGTACCTGCCGAGATCCTGGGTGCCGAAGGCGCCGACGAGGGGGTTGATGATGCCCGTCACCACCGAGTTCACGATGCTGGTGAAGGCGGCGCCGATCACGACGGCGACGGCCAGTTCGACCACGTTCCCGCGGGTCAGGAACGCCTGGAATCCCCCCAGGACTCCCTTGACGCCCGCGACGAACCCTTTCTGCTGCTCGCTCACCGTGCTGTCTCGTCTCCCTTCTCGCCCCGGGCGGCGCCGGGGGGCGTGCGATCGCCGCACACGCTGCCTGAGCGACGTCGCCCCTGTCCACCTCATGCCCCCCATCGGGTGATCGTCAGCTCTTCCTTGACGGCGGCTCCGGCGAGCTTCGCAGCGGTGGCGGGCGACACCTCGACGACCAGCAACGCGCCCCGTTCACCCGGGGCCGACCGCCCGTCGGGGACCTCGGCGACCCGGGCCCGACGTGCGACGACGCGCGCCGCCGCCCGCTCGGGCGAGGCCGCGAGGACGTCCACGACGTCTCCCGGCCGCACGAGACGCGCCGCGGCCGGGTCGCCGATGCGGACGGGCGCCGCCACCAGGGAGCCGGGACCTTCGCCTCCGGCGGGCTCGGACCGGGCGGGGCGCGCGCCGTCACGCGCCGATCCGTCGGCGAGCCCGGCGCCGGCGGATCCTCGCCGCGGCTCGCCGGCGCTCCAGTGCGCACCGACGACGACCAGCGTGACAGCGGCGAGCACGAGAGGGATGGCCAGGGTGCGCCGGCCGCGCCGCACCGCGCGCCGCACGCGGCGCCGAAGCCACCCGCCGCCCATGCAGGAGGAGGCTGTCACCGGCCGGAACGCGGGCACCGCCGACGCGGGCGACGTGCGGGCGGAGCTCGGGGAGGGCGGGGGCGGGGAGGCGGGGCGCCGCGGCGCGTGGACGGCTTTCATGCCCCCACCCTGCCGTGACGCGGCGAGGACCGCAGCGGCCCGTGGACGGGGCCGCGGCTGTGGACAACGGCGTCACCCCGACGGGTGAGAACCCCGCCCAGCCCCGCCTCCACCGGCCGGGCTTTCGGGAACAGACCGGAAGCCGAACGACGGCAGCGACAGGGAGCGGTGGCGGGGTGGGGTCGGTGGCGAGGTCGGTGGCGGACCGGAAACGGCCGTCCGGCCGTCGCCGCCGTCAAGGGTCAGGCGCCGGGCCTCGGGGGCGTCAGGGCAGTTCGACGCCCGGGTCCTGGCCGCCCAGACCCGTCGCGCACAGGCAGTCGCGGTCGCCGTTCTCCGGAAGCCGGGCCAGCACGTCGAACAGCACGGTGCGCAGCCGGTCGATGTTCTGCGCGAAGACCGCCAGCACCTCGGCGTGGGAGACGCCCTCCCCCTCCTCGGCGCCCGCGTCCAGGTCGGTGACGAGGGCGAGCGAGGTGTAGCAGAGCTCCAGCTCGCGAGCGAGGACGGCCTCCGGGTGGCCGGTCATGCCGACGACGGACCAGCCCTGCGCCGCGTGCCAGAGGGACTCGGCGCGGGTCGAGAAGCGAGGGCCCTCGATCACGCACATCGTGCCGCCGTCGACCGCCTCCCAGCCGCTGTCCCGCGCGGCACCCAGCGCGGCCTTCCGGCCGACCGGGCAGTACGGGTCGGCGAAGGTGACGTGCACGACGTTCGGACGCTGGCCGTCCTCGCGGGGCAACCCGTCGAAGAAGGTCTGCGCCCGGCCCTGGGTGCGGTCCACCAGCTGGTCAGGGACGAGCAGGGTGCCGGGGCCGTACTCGGGGCGCAGCCCGCCCACCGCGCAGGGACCCAGCACCTGGCGGACGCCGAGCGAGCGGAGCGCCCAGAGGTTGGCGCGGTAGTTGATGAGGGCGGGCGGCAGGCCGTGGCCGCGGCCGTGGCGGGGGAGGAAGGCGACCCGCCGGCCGGCGATCTCGCCCACGAACAGCGAGTCGCTCGGCGGCCCGTAGGGCGTGGTGACGGTGACCTCGGTCACGTCGTCGAGGAACGAGTAGAACCCCGAGCCGCCGATGACGCCGATGTCGGCCGCCGCGGCGCCCTCGGCGGGCGCGGCGGGCGCGCTCATGCGGCGGAGGCGGTGCTGGTCGAGGACGAGGACGAGGACGAGGAGGACGAGGTCGAGGACGAGCTGCCGGACCCGGAGGACCCCGAGGACCCGGACGAACCCGAGGAGGAGCTGTCGCCCGTCTTGCCCGTGGCCTTGTCCGACGCCTTGCCGTTGCTGCCGGAACCGCCCGTGTGGGAGGAGGAGGTGTTACGGCTGTCGTTGCGGTAGAAGCCGGAGCCCTTGAAGACGATGCCGACCGCCGAGAACACCTTCTTGAGCCGCCCCTGGCAGCTGGGGCACTCCGTGAGGGAGTCGTCGGTGAACTTCTGCACCACTTCGATGCCCTCCTGGCACGCGGTGCACTGGTACTGGTACGTCGGCACGTCATTCCTCCTGGCACTCTGGGTGTGGGAGTGCTAACGACGCTCCATCGTGCAACATTCCTACCCCCTGCGTCTACTCACGCCGGCCGCCCACCCCCTCACAGCGTCGGCCACACCGACGTCCACACCGCCAGCTCAGCCCCGCAGCCCCGTGCTGCCCCCGCCCTGTCCCAGCCAGCGCGCGAGCTTGCCGCCCCGGCTCACCGCCAGCAGCCGCCGCTCCACCGCGTCCCGCACCGGGTCGGTGGCCACCACCAGCAGCTCGTCCCCGCGCCGCAGGGCCGTCGAGGGCTGCGGCACGAAGCTCCTGCCGTCCCGCACCACCAGGGTCACCGCGGCTCCCTGCGGCAGCCTGAGCTCCGCCACCTCCACGCCGTGCATCCGCGACCCCCGCGGGACGGACACGGACAACAGATGTCCGCGCAGCCGCTCCAACGGCGCGGACTCGATGTCGACGTCCTCCGCCTCGTCGAGCTCGCCGACGAGGCGCAGCCGCCGCGCCACCCAGGGCAGGGCGGGGGCCTGGAGCATCGTGTGGACCACGACGAAACCGAAGACGATCCCGAAGATCCGTTCGCTCTCGGGAACCCCCGCCACGACGGGGATGGTGGCGAGCACGATCGGGACCGCGCCCCGCAGCCCGGCCCAGCTGAGCATCGCCTGGTCCCGCCAGCTCCACCGCAGCGGCACCAGACACACCATGACCGCCACCGGCCTGGCCACCACCGACAGCACCGTGCCGACCACCACCGCCGGCCACAGGTCCGGCCACAGCTCGGAGGGGTCGGCCAGCAGCCCCAGCAGCACGAAGAGCCCGATCTGCGACACCCACGCCATCGCGTCGGCGAAGCCGCGCGCCGCGGGCCGGTGCGGCAGGCCGCGGGCGTTGCCGAGGATGAGCGCGGCCACGTAGACGGCGAGGAAGCCGGAGCCGTGGGCGAGCGCGCCGCCCGCGTACGCCAGCACGGCCAGCGCCAGCACGGCGATCGGGTAGAGGCCGGCGGCGGGGAGGGCGACCAGCCGCAGCCCCAGCACGCCGAGCCGCCCGACGACGAGCCCGGCCACCAGCCCGATGGCCAGTTCCACCACCATCCCGCCGATCATCACCCACCACTCCTCGCCGCGCGGGTGCGTCTCGGAGAGGGCGACGACGAGGATGACGACGGGGGCGTCGTTGAAGCCGGACTCGGCCTCCAGCACGCCGGAGAGCCGGCGCGGCAGCCGCACCCGCCGCAGCACGGAGAAGACGGCGGCGGCGTCGGTGGAGGAGAGCACGGCGCCCAGCACCAGCGACGTCTCCCAGCTGAGCCCGACGAGGAGGTGGGCTCCGGCGGCCGTGACCAGGACGCTGACGCCGACGCCGACGGTGGCGAGCAGGCCCGCGGCGGGGATGCCGGGGCGGATGTCGCGCCAGCGGGTGCTGAGACCGCCCTCGGCGAGGATGACGACGAGCGCCGCGTAGCCGAGGACCCGTGTCAGCTCGGCGTCGTCGAACTCCACGCCGAGGCCGTCCTCGCCCAGGCCCATGCCGATGGCGAGGTAGAGGAGCAGGGAGGGCAGCCCGCTGTGGGTGGTCACGCGCACGGCGACCACCGCGACGAGCAGGACGAGCGCGCCGGCGAGGAGGAGGACGTTGAGGCGTTCGACGGTCAGCGGCGTTCCTCCCTCGGGTCTCGGGTCGCGGGGGCTCGGGTTTCGGGGGCTCGGGTTTCGGGGGCTCGGGGTGGGCCGTACGGGTACGTGTGCCCGCACGTGTGCACGTTTGCCCGCACTCCTTCCCGTACGCGTACCCGCGCGCGGGCCCGTGCGCGCGCGTCCGCGCCCGCGGTCCCACGTGTGGCCACGTGACGTGTCACGTCACGCGCCGCCGGACCGTGCCGCGTGGTCACGCACGAACCCGGTCGGGCTCGATCAAATTCGCCTGCTTTGCGGAGAATTTACCAGCATATGAACGCTGTGACCTGGCCGCGTGACTCCCCGTAGGCTCACCCCTCAGGGCGTATGTCTATGGTTGCCTTCAACCGCCGTGCCGCCCGGGAAGCACCCAAAGGACGTACACCCGATGCCTCGTGCCACGAAGCCAAGGCCCAGGCGACGCGCTCGTCTGATCGTGATCGTCGTCGTCATGCTCCTGCTCGCCGGCCTCGGCTACGGCGCCTACTGGAGCGTGAGCACGGTCCGGGCGTCCTTCCCGCAGGTCAGCGGCGAGCTGACCCTCGACGGTCTCACCGCCCCCGTCACCGTCAAGCGCGACGCGAACGGCATCCCCCAGCTGTACGCCGACTCCGCCGAGGACCTCTTCCGCGCCCAGGGCTACGTCCACGCCCAGGACCGCTTCTGGGAGATGGACGTCCGCCGGCACGTCACCGCCGGACGCCTGTCGGAGATGTTCGGCTCGGGCCAGGTCGAGACCGACGCGTTCCTGCGCACCCTCGGCTGGCACGACGTGGCGCGGCAGGAGTACGAGAACGAGCTGTCGCCCGAGACCCGCCAGTACCTCCAGGCGTACACCGCCGGCGTCAACGCCTACCTCGACGAGCGCGGCGGTGCCGAGCTGTCCGTGGAGTACGCGGCCCTCGGCTTCGAGAACGACTACTCCCCCGAGCCCTGGCACCCGGTCGACTCCGTCGCCTGGCTGAAGGCCATGGCCTGGGACCTGACCGGCAACATGCAGGACGAGATCGACCGCTCCCTGCTGGCCAGCCGCCTGAGCCCCGAGGAGATCGAGGAGCTCTACCCCGACTACCCCTACGACGACCACCGCCCCATCGTCACCGAGCCCGGCGACGACGTCGCCCAGTCCTCCTCCACCGTGCCGCCCACCGGCGAGGACGCCTACGAGGGGGTCTCCACCCAGCTGGCGCAGGTCTCCGAGACCATCAGCGACATCCCGACGCTCCTCGGCCCGAACGGCGCGGGCATCGGATCGAACTCCTGGGTCGTCTCCGGCGAGTACACCACCACCGGCCTGCCGCTGCTGGCCAACGACCCGCACCTGGCGCCGTCGCTCCCCTCCGTCTGGTACCAGATGGGCCTGCACTGCAACGAGGTCAGCGAGGCGTGCCCGTTCGACGTCGCCGGCTTCACCTTCTCGGGCATGCCGGGCGTCGTCATCGGCCACAACGACACCATCGCCTGGGGCATGACCAACCTCGCCGCCGACGTGACCGACCTGCGCCTGGAGTCGCTCGACGACGGCAACTACCTGCGCGACGGCGAGTGGATCCCCTACGACACGCGCACCGAGGTCATCGAGGTGGCCGGCGGCAGCTCCCACGAGATCACCGTGCGCTCCACCGTCAACGGCCCGATCATCTCCGACCGCGACGAGGAGATCGCCGACGCCGGCGGCAGCGCGCCCGTCGACGTCGACGCCCCCGACCGAGGCAGCGGCTACGCCGTCTCCCTCAACTGGACGGCGTTGACCCCGTCCAACACCATGGACGCGGTCTTCGGGATCAACACCGCCAGCACCTTCGACGAGTTCCGCGCCGCCGCCCGCGACTTCGCCGTCCCCTCCCAGAACCTGGTCTACGCCGACACCGCCGGCAACATCGGCTACCAGGCCCCGGGCGCCATCCCCATCCGCGGCGAGGGCGACGGCCGCTACCCCTCCCCCGGCTGGGACTCCTCCTACGACTGGACCGGCTTCATCCCGCAGGACGAGCTGCCCTGGGAGTACAACCCGGAGCGTGGATACATCGTCACCGCCAACCAGGCCGTCATCGACCCGGACACGTACGACCACCACCTGACCGAGGACTGGACCTACGGCGTCCGCAGCAACCGCATCGAGGAGCTGATCCTCCAGACCATCGGTCAGGGCGGCAAGGTCTCCATGACCGACATGCAGGAGATCCAGCTCGACAACCACAACGAGATGGCGGAGGTCCTCACCCCCTACCTCCTCGACCTGGAGGTCCACGACGAGTACGTCCGCGAGGCGCAGGACCTGCTGGTGGGCTGGGACTACTCCCAGGACGCCGACTCCCCCGCCGCCGCGTACTTCAACGCCGTCTGGGCCAACGTCCTCCAGCTCGCGTTCGGCAACAAGCTGCCGAAGGAGCTGCGCGTCGAGGGCCAGTGCCTGATGGTCCGTCCGGCCGACGACTCCCTGCCGTTGGAGGACGCCAACGGGCGCCCCCGGCTGGTCGAGGAGTGCGGCCAGCGCTCCGCCGACACCGCGCAGCCCGACGGCGGCGACCGGTGGATGCAGGTGGTCCGGGGCATCCTGGAGGACCCGGACAACCACTGGTGGCAGGCGCCGGCCAACCCGGCCATGGGACTGGACGAGGTCAACAGCCGCGACGACCTGCTGCGCCGCGCCATGCGGGACGCGAGGTGGGAGATGACGGCCGAGCTCGGCAAGGACGTCGACACCTGGAACTGGGGCCGGCTGCACCGGCTGATGCTCAACAACCAGACCCTGGGCACCGAGGGCCCGGGGCCGGTGCAGTGGCTGCTGAACCGCGGACCGTGGAACCTCTCCGGCGGCGCCGACGCGGTCGACGCGAGCGGCTGGAACGCGGCGGGGAACTACGAGATCACGTGGGTGCCGTCGATGCGGATGGTGGTGAGCCTGGCGGACTTCGACGAGTCGCTGTGGATCAACCTGGGCGGCGCGTCGGGTCACGCGTACCACGACAACTACACCGACCAGACGGACCTGTGGGCGCGGGGCGAGTACCTGCCGTGGGTCTACGGTGCCGAGGCGGTGGACGGGCGGACGGAGCAGACGTTGACGCTGGTGCCGTCCTCCTGACCGCCGCCGTCCCAGACCGCCGCCGTCCCTGACCGCCGCCGTCCCTGACCGCCGCCGTCCCAGGCCGCCGCTGGCCGACGGCCGCCGCCGCACGCCGCCGTGGTGCGGGCTCGGGAAGGAACCGGGAAGCGCCCGGTGGGACGTGCCCGGCGGCAGGCGACCTGCCGCGAAGCGGCCAGCGGGCGGGATCAGGCCGCGAAGGGGAAGCGGTGCACGCCCTCCGGGGTGACGGCCAGGCCCACGGGCCGGTCGTGCGCCTCGCGGGGCAGCTCGTCGACGACCTCGTGCCCGTACACCAGCAGCGCCACCGCCGGCCGCGCCCCCGCCGCCGCCAGCCGGGCCAGCACCCGGTCGAAGCTCCCGCCGCCCCGCCCGAGCCGCACCCCGTGGCGGTCCACCGCCACCCCCGGCAGCAGCAGCGCCGACACGTCGAGCACCGCCTCCCGCCCCAGCCGTGGCCCGCTGGGCTGCAACAGCCCCGCGCGCCCGCCGTAGAACGCGGGGTCCGTCCCGACCAGTCGTCCCGTGCCCTCGAAGACCGCCCAGTCGAGGTCCAGGTCCTCCCGCAGCACCGGCAGGAGCACCCGCACCCCCCGCTGCCGCAGGGCCGCCAGCAGGCCACGGGTGCCGGGCTCCCTGCCCATCGACACGTACGCGGCGACGGTCGAGCCCGGCGCCAGCCCGGACAGCTCCGGCAGCCCGAGAGTCCGGCGCTCCAACGCCTCCGCGGCCTGCGTCACCTCGTCGTCGGTCATCGCGGCCCTGACCGCCAGCAGGTCGCGCCGCACCTCCCGCTTGCGGCCGCGCACCGCCGCGGCGGCCTCGTCTCCGCCCTCGCCCAGCGGATTGCCACCTTCCGCCGACCCGGCGTGTGTGCCCTCGCCCATGCCGTCGTCCCTCTCCTTCGGCCCTACTGTCCACACGTCCCGCCCGACACCGCCGACCGGCCCGTTTCGGACACGACTCCTCGCGCGGCGCGTCCCACGGCCCGTCACCGGAGCCGTCGCACGGCCCGTCACGCGCCCCGACCCGCGTCTCGCCCGTGACACGTCTCCCGACGGGCCGGGTGACTCGTTCACGACGCACTGCCACGGCGTTCATGGGCGCTGTCGGCCCCGCTGGCTACAGTGACCAGCATGACCTCTCCTCGCCCCCGGATCACCAAGGCTGTCATTCCCGCGGCCGGTCTTGGCACGCGCTTCCTGCCGGCCACCAAGGCCACTCCGAAGGAGATGCTTCCCGTGGTGGACCGGCCGGCCATCCAGTACGTGGTGGAGGAGGCGACCGCCGCCGGCCTCACCGACGTCCTGATGATCACCGGCCGGAACAAGAGGCCCCTCGAGGATCACTTCGACCGGAACCACGAGTTGGAGGAGGCGCTCCACCGCAAGGGTGACGACGAGCGCCTCTCCTTCGTCCAGGAGTCCAACGACCTGGCCACCATGCACTACGTGCGGCAGGGCGACCCCAAGGGCCTGGGACACGCCGTGCTCTGCGCCGCCCCGCACGTCGGGGACCAGCCCTTCGCCGTCCTCCTCGGAGACGACCTCATCGACCCGCGCGACCCGCTCCTGACGGTGATGACGGAGGTGCGGCAGGAGTTCGGCGGCAGCGTCATCGCGCTGCTGGAGGTGGCGCCCGAGCAGATCCACCTCTACGGCTGCGCCGTCGTCGAGCCGGTCGACCGGGATGGCGTCCGGCGGGTCACCGGCCTGGTCGAGAAGCCGTCCACCGCCGACGCCCCCAGCAACTACGCGGTCATCGGCCGGTACGTGCTCGACCCCGGCGTCTTCGAGGTGCTGCGGAAGACCCCGCCGGGGCGCGGTGGCGAGATCCAGCTCACCGACGCGCTCCAGGCCATGGCGGCCGACCCGTCCCTCGGTGGTCCGGTGCACGGCGTGATCTTCACCGGCCGCCGCTACGACACGGGCGACAAGGGCGACTACCTGCGCTCGATCGTCCGCCTCGCCGCGGAACGGCCCGACCTGGGGCCCGACTTCCGTGCCTGGCTGCGCCACTACGTCGCGGAGGAGCTGCCCCGCCTTGAGTGACACCACCACGAACGCCACGAATCACCCCGCGGACCACGGCACGGACCACGGGACGAGCCACGGCGCGGGCCACGGCACGGGCCGCCGGGACGCGGCGCGTGGCGGGAGGGCGGACGGCGACGTCTGGTCCGTCGACGACCACCTGGCCGACATCCTGCGCACCGTGCGCCCGCTCGACCCGATCGAGCTGCACCTGCCCGACGCCGTGGGCTGCGTCCTCACCGAGGACGTGACCGCGCCCCACGCGCTGCCGCCCTTCGACAACAGCTCCATGGACGGGTACGCGGTGCGCACCGCCGACGTCGAGGGCTCGACGGAGGAGTTCCCCTCGGTCCTCACCGTGGTGGGCGAGTCGGCGGCCGGTGGCAGCACGCCCCCCACCGTCGGCCCGGGGCAGGCCGCGCGCATCATGACGGGCGCGCCGCTGCCGCCGGGCGCGCAGGCGGTGGTGCCCGTCGAGTGGACCGACGGCTCGATGACGCCGCACCGCGACGGCTCGCCCTCTCCTGGCCCCGTGGAGGTCCGTGTCTTCCGGCCGGTCACCGCCGGGCAGCACGTCCGTGCGCGCGGCAGCGACATCACCGCCGGCACCCTCGCGGTGCCCGCCGGCACCGTCCTCACCCCGCCGCGTCTCGGCCTGGTCGCCGCCGTCGGGCGCGCCGCGGTCACGGTACGGCCCCGGCCGCGGGTCGTCGTGCTCTCCACCGGCAGCGAGCTGGTCGCCCCGGGGCAGCCCCTCGGCCCCGGCCAGATCCACGACTCCAACGGTCCGATGCTCACCGCCGCCGCCCGCCAGGCCGGCGCCGTCGCGTACCGGGCCGCGTCCGTCGCGGACGACCCGGCCGCGTTCCGCGCCGCCCTGGCGGACCAGCTCGCCCGCGCGGACCTGGTCATCACGAGCGGTGGCGTCAGCGTCGGGGCGTACGACGTCGTGAAGGAGGCGCTGACCGAGCCCGGCCTCGACGGGCTCGGCGGCGGGGTGTCGTTCCGCCGGCTCGCGATGCAGCCGGGAAAGCCACAGGGCTTCGGCCTGGTCGGCGACCCCACGGCCACCCCGGCGACGCCACCGGTTCCGCTCTTCGCCCTCCCGGGGAACCCGGTCAGCGCCTACGTCTCCTTCGAGCTGTTCGTCCGCCCCGCCCTGCTCCTGCTGGCCGGGCACCCGCCCGAGCGCATCCACCGCCCCCGCGTCAGGGCGCGGCTGGCCGGCGCCATCGCCTCCTCCCCGGCCGGCAAGCGGCAGTTCCTGCGCGGCAGGTACACCCCGCCCGCGCCGGGCGGGACCGTCGGCACCGTCGAGCCGGTCGGCGGCGCCTCCTCGCACCTGATCGCCGCGCTGGCGCAGGCCAACGCCCTCGTCGAGGTCCCGGAGGACACCACCGCCGTGGCCCACGGGGACGAGCTGACGGTGCTGCCGCTGGACGCCCTCACCCCCGAGCCGGACGCGGAGTAACGTAAGCCGTCATGAGCAGCCCGCAACTCACGCACCTCGACGAGGCAGGGGCCGCCCGCATGGTCGACGTCTCGGACAAGGCGGTCACCGCGCGGACCGCCACCGCCTCGGGACGGGTGCTGGTCTCGCCCGAGGTCGTCGCCCTGCTGCGGAGCGGCGACGTGCCCAAGGGCGACGTGCTGGCCACCGCCCGCGTCGCGGGGATCATGGGCGTCAAGCGCACCCCGGAGCTGATCCCGCTCTGCCACCCGCTGGCCGTCTCCGGCGTCACGGTCGACCTGTCGGTCGCCGACGACGCGGTCGAGATCACCGCGAGCGTGCGCACCACCGACCGCACCGGGGTGGAGATGGAGGCGCTGACGGCCGTCAGCGTCGCCGCCCTGACCGTCGTCGACATGGTCAAGGCGGTCGACAGGGGCGCGGTCATCTCGGACGTCCGCGTCGAGGAGAAGGCCGGGGGCGCCTCCGGCACGTGGCGGAGAGCCGCCCCATGACGGACCCCACGGAGCCCGCGGGCCCGACGGAGCCCACGGGCCCGACCGGCCCCGGCCCGGGCCCGGGTGGCCCCTACCGCGCGCTGGCCCTCACCGCGTCCAACCGCGCCGCCGCGGGCGTGTACGAGGACACCACCGGCCCGCTGCTCGCCGAGGCCCTCGCCGAGCTCGGCTTCGACACCGCGGGCCCCGAGGTGGTCCCCGACGGCGAGCCCGTGCTCGACGCCCTGCGCGCCGCCGTCGCCGCCGGATACGACGTGGTGCTCACCACCGGCGGCACCGGCATCTCCCCCACCGACCGCACCCCGGAGATGACCCGCCGGGTCCTCGACCGCGAGGTGCCCGGCATCGCCGAGGCGATCCGCGCCGCCGGCCAGGCGAAGGTGCCCACCGCGGCCCTCTCCCGGGGCGTCTCCGGCGTCGCGGGGAGCACCCTCATCGTCAACCTCCCCGGCTCCACCGGCGGCGTGCGCGACGGCCTCGCCGTGCTGCGTCCGCTGCTGCGGCACGCCGTGGACCAGCTGCGCGGCGGCGACCACCCGCCGCGCACGGCGTGACGCGCGGGAGACCGATGCATCCCCTGACCTCACACTGGCCCGTGGAGCTGGTCGACGGCCCGGTGCGGCTGCGCCCGATCCGGCCGCGCGACCAGCGCGCCTGGCGCGAGATCAACCAGCGCAACCGCGACTGGCTGCGCCCCTGGGAGGCCACGATCCCGCCCCCGCCACCCGGGCACCTGCCGCCGCGCCGCCCCACGTTCCGCCAGATGGCCCGGCACCTCCGCGCCGAGGCGCGGGCGGGGCGGATGCTGCCGTTCGTGGTGACCTACGAGGGGCGGCTGGTGGGTCAGCTGACGGTCGCCGGAATCACGTGGGGCTCGATGTGCGCGGGCCATATCGGGTACTGGATCGACCGCGCGGTGGCCGGGCGCGGCGTTATGCCGACGGCGGTCGCGCTCGCCGCGGACCACTGTTTCGGCACGCTCGGTCTGCACCGCATCGAGATCTGTATTCGCCCGGAGAACGGCCCGAGTCGCCGCGTGGTGGAAAAACTCGGATTTCGTGAAGAAGGCGTGCGCCCCCGCTATCTCCACATCGACGGCGCCTGGCGTGACCACCTGGTCTTCGCCCTGACGGCGGAGGAAGTGCCCGACGGCCTGCTCACACGCTGGCACCAGCGGATCTCGGACCGGCCGCAGACCCAGCAGAAATAATACATCTGTTCGATATGCCGCCGGATTCCCCGCCTTCCGGCCCGTTCCCGCCCGCCGTCTCCCCGCACTCAAGCGTCGCTCGAGCGAGGGAGCCGCCAGATAACAATTCGAAGAATCACCGGTCTTGAGCACCGGTTCGGGCGACACACCGCCCGATTTGGCCTATGCGCTGGCGGGAATCGCTCTACCGTGTGAGCGTGAGCAGCAGTGGCCTCATCTTCGCAGTGATCGTCGGGGCGTGGGCCGCGTATCTCGTACCGATGTGGCTCCGCCGGCAGGACGAGCTCAACGAGGCCCGCCCGACGGAGCGCTTCAGCACCGCCCTGCGGCTGCTGACGCGCGGCAGGCGTGGCGGCACCGCCGCGCCCGGGGACGACGCGGACGACGACGCGCCGGCGCCGAGCGACGCCTTCCCCGAGGGGGCGGACGTCGAGGACGGGCTGGCCGACGTGCCCGCCGACCACCAGGTCGACGTCCCGGTCGACGTCTCGGCGGACGTCCGCGACTTCGCCGAGCCGGTCACGAACGTCCGCCCCGCCACCGGCGGCGGGTCCGCGGGGTCCGGCGGGACCGGCCCGTCCGGCCCGGCCTCGGGCGACACCTCGCGCACGGCCGCCCGCGCCCGGGTGCTGGCGCGGCGCCGCCGCACCACGATGGTGCTCTTCCTCGCCTTCACGCTCGGCGGCATCGTCGCCCTCTCCTCCGGCCCGGGGCTGCTGTGGCTGCCGGGCGTCCCGGCCGTCCTGCTCCTGGCCTACCTCGTCCACATCGGCCGCCAGGAGCGCCGCCGCTACGCCGTCGCGATCGACCGCCGCCGCGCCGAGGAGGCCGCGCGGCGGCTGCGGGAGCGCACCCAGGCCAGCGCCGCCGCCCGCCCCGAGCCCCGCCCGGACCACCTGGACCGGCCGGACCGCGCGGACCGGCTGGACCGCCCGGAGCGGCCCGCCCGGCCGGCCCGCCCCGCCCCGGAGCGGCCCGCCCGTGCCGTCGTGGAGCAGACCGACCACGCCGAGTGGGTCGACCAGCAGCGTGCCCGGGGCGGCGCGGCGCCCGGCGAGGAGCCCGACACGTGGGACCCGGCGCCCGTGCCGCTGCCCACGTACGTCAACGCCCCGGTCGCCCCCCGCACCACCCGGGGCGTCGACCTCGACGCGCCCGACACCTGGAGCGCCGCACGCTCCACCACGGCCGGCTCCGCCACCCAGAAGCCGGCCACGCCCGACCAGCCCTCCCAGGACGCCACCCCGCGCCGCACCCCCCTCTTCGACCAGTACGCCGACGACCACCGCCCCCGCCGTCGCGCCTCCGGCGAGTAACGGATTTCTGCCCGCCACCACCCGGGTGCTAGAGTTTGCAGCGTCCTTCGGGCCTGTAGCGCAGTCCGGTAGCGCATCTCGTTCGCAACGAGGGGGTCAGGGGTTCAAATCCCCTCAGGTCCACCCAAGGTCGAAGCCCTCGCTGGTGATCACCAGCGGGGGCTTTCGCGTGCCGTCTCGTGACGGCGATCCCGCCGGTGCGCGTGGCGGGTCCCTAGCTGGTCGACGGCGTCGGCAGCGGCTCTTCGACGGTGGCCAGGAGGGCGCCGAGGGCTCGCTGGGAGGCCTGGAGCTGTGAGACCACCTCGGCGATGCGGGCCTGCTCGCGGCGCAGACGGTCGACCGTCCCCGGGCACGACGACAGCACCATCTTCTCGCCGGCCTGGTGGACGCAGTCCAGGAGGCGCGCGATGACGGCCGTGCTCAGGCCGGCTCCGAGCAGCGTGCGGATGTGGTGGACCGTCGCGACGTCCGCCTCGGTGTAGTCGCGGTAGCCGTTGGGACGCCGCGTGGGCCTCAGCAGCGCCTGCTCCTCGTAGTAGCGCAACAGCCGATGGCTGACCCCGGTCCGTTGTGCCACCTCGCCGATTCTCATCCGGTCCCGTCCCGCTCTTGACCCTCACATCGATGAGAGACCCTAGCTTGCTCCCGAGACCGCTGACGATGACGGACGAGGGAGCAGTGATGTCGGGAGTTGTGGTGATCGGAGCGGGGCCGGGGATCGGGCAGGCAGTCGCCGGCCGGTTCGCGCGTGAGGGGTTTCCCGTCGCCCTCGTCGCTCGTACGCGTCGCACTGCGGCGGCCGTTGCCGAAGCGGTGGAGACCGTCGGCCCGCGCGTCCTCGCCCTGACCGCTGACAGCACCGACGAGACGGCGCTGCGGGCCGCCCTCGACTCGGCGACGCGGGAGTTCGGCCCGCCGGACGCCCTGGTGTACAACGCGGCGCTCGTCCGCCCCGACCGGCCTGGCGAGCTGTCCGCGCGAGGCCACCTGGAAGCCTGGGCGGTCAACGTGGTGGGAGCGCTCACCGCCGCGGCCCACGTCGCACCGGCCATGGCGCGACGCGGGAGCGGTTCGATCATCGTCACCGGCGGCATGCCCGAACCCAGGCCGGAGTACGTGAGCCTCTCGCTCGGCAAGGCCGGGGTGCGCGCGCTCGTCGCGCTCCTGGACACGCAGTACGGGCCGTCGGGCGTCCACGTGGCCACCGTGACCGTGGCCGGACCGGTCGCGCCGGGCACGGCGTTCGATCCGCGGGACATCGCCGAGCACTACTGGCGCCTTCACACCCAGGAGCGCCCGGACTGGGAGGTGGAGGTCGTCCACGGCGGCTGAGCCCACCGCACCCCGTGCGTGACGGGCGGTTGGCGTGGGGGACCCCTCCCCGGCGGGTCCCGTTATCACGGAGTCATGAGACGACCCGTGTCCATGGCCGCAGCCGCCGCCGTCGCCTTCGCCGCACTGGCACTCGGTGGATGTTCCGACGACGACGGCGCCGCGCGTGATGACCCGTCCGCCGCGACGCCGTCCCCCACGCCCACGGCGGGAGAGCGACCATCTCCCCCGCCGAGCCCGAGCCCCACGCCCACCCCGACGGACGTCGGGGTGGAGGACCTCGCCGGGGGGTGGATGCCGGCCGAGTCGGACCACGGTGCCGTCTACACGCTCCTCGTCGACAGGAACGGTGACGCCGACTCGGTGGGCAGTCCCGGTCCCTACTCCGCCCTGGGCGAGGACCAGGTCTGCTTCGGCTCCATCGAGGACGAGGACGAGGACGAGAGCGGGGGCGCGGGCGCGGGGGCGGGCCGGTTCCGGGTGGAGCTGGAGTGCAGCAGCCTCGCCGACCTCGGAGGTCCGCAGGACACGTACCGAGGGACGGCCACCGTCGAGCCCGCGCCCGCGTCGGCCGGATCGATGTGGGACATCCTGGGCTGCGACGAGGCGGTGGGCGTGCTCCTGGTCACGTGGGCCGACGGGTTTCAGGACGCGCTGTGCCGGACGAGCGAGGCCGAGGCGACCTCCGGTTCCGGGAGCGCGTGAACCGCCGGGGTGCGGGCGGGAGCCCCGGCGCTGCTCGCGTGGCCGGGCACGCGCGGGTGCGGGAATCGGTGCCGGTGGCGACGACCGTGACGGCGACCGCGAGGGGGCATCGGCAGGAACGCGATCCCCGCACGGGCGCACCGGGGTGACGGGGAGTCACGAGCACTTTCGCCGCGTAGTTTAGAAAGTGCATTGATTCTTTGTTAAAGGTCTTGGGTGCCTGACGAAAGTCACCTACCGTTCGCCGTGTTCCTGTCAGAAAGAGAGAGGCGGGGCCATGGTGCCACCGAACGTTGTCGTGGTTCTGGCGGACGACCTGGGAATCGGGGACCTCAGCCCCTACGGGTCGCGGCTCATCCGGACGCCCGCGGCGGCGCGGCTGGAGCGCCGGGGCGTCGTGTGTGAGGCGATGTACGCCGCCGCCGCGACCGACACGCCCTCCCGGGCCGGCCTGCTCACCGGCCGCTACGGGGCGCGCTACGGCCTCCCCGCGTCCACCGAGCCCGGCGGTGACGCCGGCCTGCCGCCCGAGGCGGCCACCGTCGCCCGGCTGCTCGGGCGGGCAGGCTACGCGACCGGGCTGTTCGGCCAGGGGCGGCTCGGCACGGGCGCGGGCCAGCACCCGCTCGACCACGGCTTCGACCGCTTCGAGGGGACCCTCCACGGCACCGACGTGGCACCGCTGGCCTGGCACCAGGGGCGGACGGTCGTCGAGGACGACACCGACTCGGCGTCGGCCGCGCGCCGTCTCACCGACGCGGCGCTCGACTTCGTCGACGAGCAGCGCGACGGGCCGTTCCTCGCCGTGCTCTCCCACCTCGCCCCGCACGCCCCCTACCGGGTCGAGCCGCGCTTCCACGGGGCCTCGGCCGCCGGTGCCTACGGCGACGCGGTCGAGCAGCTCGACCACTACCTCGGGGTGCTGCTGCGCCACCTCGACCGCGGGCGCCTGACCGACCGCACGCTGGTGATCCTCACCAGCGACAACGGCCCGCGCTACGAGGGGCGCACCCAGGACCGGCGGGGCCGCAAGCCCGAGGTCTTCGACGGCGGCGTGCGGGTGCCGTTCCTCGCCTCCTGGCCGGGCGTGACCCGGCGCACCCGCGACCGGACACCACGCTCCCTGCTGGACCTGACGCCGTCGCTGTGCGCGCTCGCCGGCGTCGACCCGCCGGACGACCTCGACGGCGAGGACCTGTCCCCCCTGCTCTCCGGGGGCGCCGCGCCGGAGCGGGGGCCGGTCTACCTGTTCTTCGACCAGCACCCCAACGCCGTCCGCAGCGGGCGGTGGAAGCTCCACGTGGCCTTCGGCGCGGGCCAGACCGCCTACATGCCCCAGCTGTTCGACGTCGAGGCCGACGTCCGGGAGGCCTACAACCTCGCCGCCCTGCACCCCGACGTCGTGGAGCGACTGAGCGGGCCGCTGGCGGCACTGCGCGACGACGTCGCCGCCGAGGCGGCGGCGCGGAAGGAGGCAGCGACCGTATGAACACCACGCCCCCCATGCCCCCCACCTCCCC